>NZ_JARIEF010000098.1 GCF_029266915.1 Tissierella sp.
TCTTCTATATTATGGAAAAGGAATTGCTGAATATAAATTAGATAAACCAGAATATAAAAATTCTCTTAATATTGCGTTTACTTTATGTGAAGCTTGTGGACAAGATGAGCTTAGAAAAACTATTATAGATAATTGCAGGGATGTATTTGGAATTGAGATATAAGTATGATTCTCTTAATCCAAAATGATTTTATTATATATACAAAAGTAGATATCTCTGAATTGAGGTAGCTACTTTTGTATTTGAATTTTATTATAATAAATATAATTTGTAGAAAAATCAATCCTAAGACAACATTTATTGTAGATTAGTTGCGTTATTTATTCTTTAATGATATAAGCACTCTTATAACTAGAATTAATATTACTATAGAAATTACTAAGGTTATCATCCCTAGTATCCCGGCTTCCATTCTTTGAATTACATGCATATTAATCCCTCCATTAGAACATGTATGAAGTCCATTGTGAACTTCTATTTAATATATGAGCTTTGAGATAGCCTGTAAACCCATAACTTCCGCCATAACCAGACACATTGAATTTCAGTTCTGCTACCGCAGGATTTTGTCCACTTGCAGTTGATTGTGTAACTTTAAAATAATCGAGACTATAAGTTCCTGGAATTACTCTTATACGATAATCATATATATTATCAATTTTAGCTTGAACTCTTTCATTACCGGAAGTATCAAGCATGAATTCTGCTTTTATAGTTCCAATCGATTGAGAAGCTTTTACTCCTGTACGTTTCCACCATTTACCTGTACCGCCCCAATCAAAATCGCCTCCTCCAATTGATAGTGGCTTGATTAGAGTAAATTCTTGATACGAGCCACCACTAAGTTCTATTACATTGATTGATCCATCTGGATAAGTAGTTTTTTTGTATGTGTAATCTCCCGTAGAATATTGTTCTTGAGGTTTTAAATCATCATATTTACCTGATATAGAATCCCATTGTTCATTATTTTCTAATTTTGATATTAGAAAATTTTGTGTTTTTTCATCAACATTATGTTTAGACAATTCATTTTTAATTTGATTTTGTATCTTTTCATCTAATTTATTTTCCATACTTTTTAAATCTATACCATTATCTTCTAGTTTTGATTCAGCACGAACAGGTAATGTAAAACATAAAACTAAAACACAAGATATTGCACCCACTAAGAAAAATTTAATTAAATTTTTCATTGTAATTTATCCCCCTTTGGAATATAAAAAAATTCAGCCACTTTTAAAAATGATTTTTCACTTATTTTAATTAATACAAGAATATAACTTATATCTTATTTGCAATTTATAACGTTGCTTAAGATTATAGTAAAAAAATCATCCCCAAGATTAATTTCTAATTCATACTTATCCTCTCCTCTATTTATTTATCTACCTAATATGATATATAATAGACATAATAAATACAACCCACTTTAAAGTAGGGTTGTCTATAGCACTTTTGGCATATTACTTGCATAAGATATAATAAGCACTATAAAATATCTATCTCAAACTAATGAGATAGATATTTTTATTCATTTATATTATTTCAAGTTTTTTAATTCAGCTAATGTCTCAACATATAGCCCATCTAATTCTCTCTTTCTATCTTTATTTTCTTCTATTGAAAGTTCACTTATCAGTGCCGAGATTTCAGTTTTTAGTATCATCTTTCTTCCCTCAGTTTCCTTTTCTTTCATGCTTAGTTTACTTTTGTCTTTACCCTTTATATATTCTATATAAGTTCCTTTGTAGTTTTTTATTTTTCTATCTTCTATTACTAATAATTCATCAGCTATATTTTCTACAAATCTTTTATCATGAGATACTAAAAGAATAGTTCCGTTATAATCTATAAGAAGCTGTTCTATAACTTCTAAACTACTTATGTCTAAATAATTTGTTGGTTCATCTAGTATTAAGAAGTTTATATCTTCTAAAATCATTTTAGCAAAAGAAATCTTTACTCTTTCTCCCCCGCTAAGAACTTGTAATTTTTCATAGACCTTATCCCCTTTGATTAATAGTCTCGCCAAGATAAGTCTTGCAAAACTTTCATTATGAATACTATTTTCCATTATATTTTCTAATATAGTTTTCTTTTCATTTAATATACTCATAGACTGACTAAAATAGCCTATTCTAACATTTTTACTTATACTTATACCCTCTTCTTCTAAAATCATATTAATAAGGGTTGTCTTTCCACTTCCATTTGGCCCTATTAAAGCTACTTTTCTACAATTGTTAATATTAAAATTTGCATCTTTAAATATTATGTTTTCTCCATAATATTTGTTAATATGCTCTCCTTTAATTAAGATTTTACTGTGTGGTTTACGAGAGTCTAATATACTTATTTTAATACCATCTTCTTCTTTAGGTTTTTCCTTTTCTTCTAATTGGTTTATCCTGCTTTGTATAGATTTGGCGAAACTATCTAACTTCCTCTGGTTTTGCTGTCCTCCCATTTTATGAAGCCTAGCTTCTGAATTCCCCATTCTACTGGGAGCAGTCTTTACATTCGATGATTTATTTTCTACATTTCTTTTTAAATTTGTAAGCCTTTTCTTTTCTTTGGTAAACTCATTATATTCAAATTCTTTCCTACCTAATTCTTTTTGTTTTAACTCAATATATTTACTATAGTTACCATTATAGATTTTCACTTTGCCATTTTGAATTTCCAATATTTTATTACAAACCTTATCTAAAAATCCTCTGTCATGTGACACTACCAAGTAAGTATCACTATAAGCCTCAAAATTACTTGTTATTAACTCTATTCCATCAATATCCAAATTGCTTGTTGGTTCATCTATCAGCATTAAAGAGCTCTGACTTTCAAATCCTTCTGCAAGTTTAAATCTTGTTTTCTCTCCACCGCTCATATTATCATTCCACTTGCTTTCAACTTGAAAAACTGAAGCATATTTTCCACTAATTATCTTCTTACTTGGTTCTTCTAATTGTGAAATATACTTGCCATTAGTATCATTATTTACAAAACAATCTCCACTTTCAAATTCTATTTTTTTAGCTATTATTTCTAAAAGTGTAGTTTTTCCAGATCCATTTACTCCTACGATTCCTATTTTATCTCCTTGATGAACTTTTAGTTCTTCTATATCTAGAACTAGTCTAGCACCATAATATTTCTTCATATTTTTTATATTAATTTTTAGCATAAAAAAATCCTCCTTTAAAAAGAGAGGATAGTGTATCTATAGATAAACTATATAATAGTACATAAAAGTACTATCTAAATAAACCATCCACTCATATAGAAATAGACACAAATATATTAGGTATAAGTTCTAATATATTTTGTTTTCTTTATAATAATGGATTAGTTATACATGTCTTTTAATAGTTCACCCTTTCGTTTATATTGAGTAAATAATATCATGTATATAGGTTATTGTCAATTTATAAACTAACTAGGATAGTGTCAAGTTACTTTGGGTATTACTCTCTTGCTCCTAAAAAATCTTTCTTCATAAATTTATAATAGCTAAATACAAACAATAATATACTAAGAAAAAAGTTAATTAAATAGCCAATTAAATAATGCGAGCTATTATTAATCTCAATAACATCTTTAACAAATAAATAGGAATATGGATAAATTAAATTTATAATAGATTCTTTTGGTAAAAAACTATTAAATATAAAAGAAAGAACTAAAAACATCATAGTAAAGCCCAAGGTGTTAGAATTTGAATCTGTAAATATTGATAAAAATATAATCAAAGATATTGTAAATAAGATAATTGGCACTAATAATTGAATTCCCATTATAAAATACTTCCACAATTGCAGTATTTTATATCCTTTAAATCCTCCATTTAGTGATATGGTATTTATGCTATCATTTGTAATAAAAGGATAGTACAAGTTCCCTTTTTCAAAAACAATGCTTGTGAGCATAAAGTTTAATAATATACCAAGTAAGACAACAGCTAGCGATATAACCGTAATAGTTATTAACTTGCCTGTATAAATTTGTTTTCTAGTAATAGGTTGTGTATATGCTAGTTTATAGCTTCCTTCTTCTACTTCTGAAAGATAGATATCAATAGATAGGAGTGCTATAACAAATATTAATATTATTAAATTGTTTCCTTCTAAAAACATAACTAAAGAATTTGCTCCCGTCATAGTATAAGGGCTTAAAATAGGTTGTATTTCATTTTCTATTATATAATTATTTATATATGTCTTTTTATCGATTTCTTCTATGCCTAAACCCTTATCACTTAAAAAATTTGTATTTATAATTTTATCTTCCATACCTTGTATTATATTTTCATATCTATCATTTTTTGCTATTAATATGTCTATGTGCTGTTTTGGATTGTTTTCAAGATAATTATTGCTCATTACCAATAATTTATTTCTTTCTACATTGTAAAATTCTTTTTCTTTTTCTAATACTTCTCTTTTTATTATTTCTCTTTCCTCTAAGCTTAAATCGTCATAGTTGTCTAATAATAGAGTTTTTGAACTTAATACTGAATCTGCTTGAGCAGCTTTACTTCTATATACTTGTTCTTGTTCTTTCATATTAGTGTTAGTATTTATAACCTCTTTACAGTAATAACTACTAAGTTTACTTGAACTAATGACAATTCTTTTCTCACTTTTATTTTCTTAATTTTTTCAACTCCTCACATGTTTTTTAAACATTATCTTTGCTATAAACTCCTTTTCCTGCTGAGATTTGTATTCTAAAGTATAAGTCCAAATTTAACTATCCAATGTAAGATAGCTATCTCACGAGTTAAGATAGCTATCTTATATTTGTAGACTTCTAAATACTATATTGTGGTTTAAGTATGTGTATTTACTATCTCACCATCCATCATTTTAATCACTCTATCACATCTATCTGCTATCGATAAATCATGCGTTGCTATAATCAAAATCTTATTATGTTGTTTGCAGAGATTAATAAGTATGTTGATTACATTTTCTTTATTAGCTACATCTAGTGAGCCTGTTGGTTCATCAGCAAGTATTACAGGCTGATTACAAATAATTGCGCGTGCAATTGCTACTCTTTGTCTCTCTCCGCCCGACAGCTTGGAAACTTTAAGCTTTATCTTATCCTCAATACCTAAGAGCTTCGCCACACTCTTTATTCGAATTTCATACTCTTTGTGTCTGACTGACTTGTTATATAGTAAGGGGATGCGTATATTGTTATAAGATGTTTCATCGTCAATTAAAGCAAAATCTTGAACAATATACCCAAATGTACGGTTTCGTAAATCGCTCTGCACGCTATCTTTGAACTTCAAAGGACACTTTTCGTTAATAAAAACCTTGCCTTTATCAGGCTTTAAAATCAATCCTATGAGATTTAAGAGTGTAGATTTCCCTGAGCCTGATGGTCCAATAACTGCTACAGACTCCCCAGCTTGAAAGGAAATTGATACATCCTTGATAGCTTTTATTCTATGACCTCCTGTTGTATAACTTTTAAATAAGTTCTTTATCACTAGTTCGTTCATATCACTCCCCCCTTAACCCTTCAGAAAACTTTATTATGAAATATTTATATACTATGCTCGTAATAAGAAATACTACAAATAGCATAGAGGAAAATAATAGCAAAACATTTATTAGCGTTGCAAGTTCGTTTAAGTACATTACTAATAGAATTCCAATCATAGGTATAACCTGATATGCTAAAGCAAATAAAAACATTCTAAAAAATATAAATTTTTTTGAAGCACCAAAAAGATGATGAATCGAATAATCAGTAACCTTATTCCTTAGAATACGATATATATTAATAAACATAGCACCCACTAAGACTACCGCGGCTATCAAATAAAACGACATATATATTTGATGTGTTCTTACGCCCGTATTTTCCGTGTTTTTTAAGAAATCATTTATAGATTCTGTTGTTACATAGGCGCCTATATTATCAATTACTACTTTTCTTAAGCGTATTACATCTTGAACATCTGGAGATTTAAGAATAAAACGACCCAGAAATTCCTGATCTTTTAATTCCCAATATTTATACTCTGGGAATAAGTCTTTAATTCCCTTATAGTCTTTCGAGAATATAAACATAGTATTCTCCATAAGTTCAGATTCTGATGAAATATAATGCAGAGGATGATAAATATCCATGTTCTTAGGAGCTATGTGGAGTGGATACTTTTTATTGCCAAATTCAATATCTGGAGAAGCTTTTTCTTTTAAATCATTGGATACTGCAAATATTATGTCTTGGCTTTGTTGCATTTGAAAGGGCGTCATTTCTGTAAATATACCCATAAAAATAATAACTTGATTATATCCTAATCTATTACTCATAATGAAAAAGCTTCCTCCTTTCCCATTATGAGTAAATACTTCGTTAAAATAATTCATTAAGGTTTCACTATCTGATTGATATTTTACAATATTAGGAGTTTTAGTTTTAGAATTATATTGTATGTTTTTTATTTGGGTAAAGCTTATATCGTTTTGGATATATTTTAAAGTCGAATCATTTTTTTGCATAACATGGTTGAAACTATGATTGATGAAGATAAAAGCCATCATGGTTATCGCTGTGAGTAGTCCATAAAAAACAACCCACCCAAATCCTTTAAAGAGATCTTTTATAACCTGTCTTATTATTTGCATTTTACCCCCCCTTCAACGCAAAGTGCTTGGATACAAGTAAATAACCAATTAAATTTATTATGCTAAAAAGTAAAGCATATAGAGTAATCGTTGATTTTATTATTTTGTATAAGTCGGGGGTTTCCATATAACTCATTCTATTAAACAGTATAGTGTAAAAAGTTACCAAGGATGCTATAGATATTAAAACTGCCCCTCTAATACTTATGATTAGGATTCTATATCTCGGTAGTCCAAATATATGATGAATCCATAGCCTATTTAAATTATCTCTATATATCAACAAAATAATATAAGAAAAGCAAAACACAAGTCCTACCATAGAAAATAAAACCGCCCGCGACATAAAACTTTCTTTCATCAGCTTCTCTATAATTTTAGTTATTGAGTTGGTCTTCGCTTCCATTATGTTTAATATTGTATATCCATGTTTTTTAAATAATGCTACTAATTCATTTAATTCTGATGAGTCAGTAAAATATGTTCCATCTACTGTAGACATATACTCCATAGGATAAAAAAAATCTGAATTTTTTAAAAATCCATAATTAGCTTTATTATCATATTTGCCTACCACCTCTAAAGCCATACTACTCGGGAATAATATTCCATCTTTTTCATATGACTTAATAAAGCCTTCGTCATCGGGTATATATACGCCTTGAAATTCTCCTTTTTTAAATTCAGTAATACTCAATTCATTTTTAAACCAATCTGAGTATGCTACAAATCCTGTCCCAGCCAAAAACCCATTCTTTTGGAAAATAGTAGCCTGATGTTTTTCTGCCCAACTAATAATGAGTCTTGACATGTTTTCCGGTAATGAGCTTGAGTTGGAAGTAACACTATCTTCCTCAGGATGAAAATACATTGAGGAACTATCTGCAACGATTATTATAGAAAGATTTCTATTAGGATTATATATATAGTCTGAGTAGATTATGGCTGCTCCGAGACCTAAGGTAATGCATATACAAAAAAGAATACCTATACTGACTGTATTTTTAATATTCATCTTAAATCTCATCCTTTTTAATATTCTTCAGAATAGCTACTAGATATAGTTTATATTAATTCAATATAATACTTATAGGCTCTGTTTCGACTATAGATTGGCTTCAAAAATTAATTAGTATGCAATGTATATAATATACTAGATTGGCCATACACCACTTCCAGATGGAACCCATTCAAATCCATATCTGAATTGAGTTTTGAATTTATTATTAATTATTGAATCTGTAAAAGTATGGTTTTTAGTAAGTATTCTACCATCTCTTGGCCCTATACCATAGGCGGTGTAAAGTCTCCCAGTATCATTAACAATATCACCGGATAAGTTATACCGCCAATAGCGAATATATCCACGCGCTGCATGTTTACTATTTTCTATATATGAAGGTTGACATTGGACATACCCATAGTAATAAACAGATAGATCATTATGTTTATTTGTTGCATAATTTGGTGATGCCGCTGCAGATACTATATTTGTTTTGGAAAATAACATAAGTATAAACATAAAGCATATAATTTTGAGATAACATTTTTTCATAAGATAATCCTCATTTAAGCGTTTTATAAATGTAAAATAGTTATATTCGAGCCTATAAGTAAATGGTGACTTGGTATAATAATGCCTAGTTGTTCATCATTGAAATGTTTGTTTTAAATTTACAAATTACCCTATTTAGATAAATAGTTTTGATTTCTCACATTTATTACTCTCAGTATTTATTATAATATACTGTAGTATCTAGTTATGTTGCCAGTAATATGAAAAAACTGTGTACTACTAAAGCCCCTATCAACTCAACAAATACTCATCCTTTTTTAATTTAATTAGACCAACTTTTCATTAACGTATTCATTACTTTCAATCTCTCCATCATTTTCAACTACATAACTTACATCCTGTTTAACGTTTATAATAGATACACAAAATATAGTAAATAAAATCATACCAATAATTAATTTCTTCTTCATATTTACCATCTCCTCGTTTTTTATTTGTCTACTTAACTATTATAATATATAATAAACATAACAAATACAACCCACTTTAAAGTGGGATATTTTAAACTATCTTGCCATGTTTCTTGCAGTATTTATCTTATAGGAGGATGAATATGGATTTTTATATTGCTAAATTTGGAAAGGCTCTTAGAAATATAAGAAAAGATTTATCTCTTACTTTAAGTAAGGTTACTTTGTTATCGGGAGTCAATTCGGAAACCATTAGAAGAATTGAATCCGGTAAAGTTATTCCCAAATTTGAAACTTTAGAATTTTTATCCAATGTATATAAAGTAGATTTAAATAGCCTGTTTTTAGAATACCGAGTAGATGATTATTCTTATTTTTATGAAATTAAATTTAGATTTTAACGATGAAATATATCCTAAACTCTGCCATAACTTAGCAGGGGTTTATAGAAGAAATAAAACTTTGAAAAATCATTGGAATACTCTAACATAGGAATTAAATCTTCAAAGGAAAATAGAAATGTAAATACATTAAATCTTCTATATTATGGAAAAGGAATTGCTGAATATAAATTAGATAAACCAGAATATAAAAATTCTCTTA
>NZ_JARIEF010000070.1 GCF_029266915.1 Tissierella sp.
TCAAGAACCTAAGGAATAATAATACCTCTAAAGTTTTAAAACTTTAGAGGTATTATTATTCCTTAAAAAAGGGTATATATAAATTTGAGGTGATTACAATAGAAAAATATACTGTAATAGAAGAAAAAGATAAGATAAGATTAAAAGATATAGAAAACTTCCATCCAAAAGATATATTTGAATGCGGTCAAGCATTTAGATGGTATAAAGAAGAAGATGATTCTTATACTACTGTTGCTTATGGACGCGTTTTGAATGTAAAAAAAGAAGGAAATGATGCAGTTCTTTATCCAAGCAATCTGGATGACTTTAACAATATATGGATTCACTACTTTGATTTGGAAAGAGATTATAGTATTATAAAAGAAAAGCTAAGAGAAGATCCAATTCTAGAAGAAGCTATAGAGTTTGGTCCGGGGATAAGGATATTAAATCAAGAACCATTTGAGATGGTAATCTCATTTATAATTTCAGCAAACAATCAAATTCCCAGGATAAAAAAGTCTATTGAAGCAATAGCTTTAAACTATGGCAAGCAAATAGACACTATACTAAAAGATAGAGAATACTTTAGTTTCCCAAGCCCAAGTGAGTTAGAAGATGCAGACTTAGATGAGTTTAACGCTCTTACAAAAGTTGGTTTTCGTGGGCAAAGAGTCTTAGCTACAAGTAAGATAATAGAGAGCGGAGATTTAAAGCTCGATCCAATCTTTAATATGACTCGTGATGAAGGAAAAATAGAACTTATGACACTTCCGGGAGTAGGACCAAAGGTAAGTGATTGTATACTACTTTTTGGATTTAACAAAGATGAGGCTTTTCCAGTAGATGTGTGGGTAAAGAGAGTTATGGAGCATTTTTATTTAAAAGAAGACACAAATGTAAAATATATAGGAGAGCACGGCGCAAGAATATTTGGAAGTCTGGCAGGATTTGCTCAGCAATATCTTTTCTACTATGCAAGGGAAACAGGCATAGGAAGAAAGTAGACTAGGAATAAAAACGAGATTCCTCGACAAGCTCGGAATGACAATCTTGAGCTAGAAATGACAAGCTTGAGCTCGGAATGACAAGGTGCATGTCATCTCGAGTGTAATCGAGAGATCTATGTTTTGAATTTAGTATCTTGAATAAAGCGAGATTCCTCGACAAGCTCGGAATGACAAGATTGAGCTCGGAATGACAAGATTGAGCTAGGAATGACAAGCTTGAGCTGGGAATGACAAGGTGCATGTCATCTCGAGTATAATCGAGAGATCTATGTTTTGAATTTAGTATCTTGAATAAAAACTAGATTCCTCGACAGGCTCGGAATGACAAGATTGAGCTGGGAATGACAAGCTTGAGCTGGGAATGACAAGCTTGAGATAGAAATCATAAATGAACATAATAATTTAATCAGAAAAAATAGGTGGTGCAGTAATGATAGGAACTTTTGTAAATGTGCTTGCTATAATAGCAGGTTCTTTTTTGGGATACTTTATGAGAAATGGAATAAAAGAAGAATATAAAGCTACTATAATCGATGGACTGGGATTATCTGTTATTATAATGGGCATTATGTCTACCATTAAAACAGATAATTTTTTACTTGTAATAGCAAGTATTGTAATCGGTAGTATAGTGGGCGAGATGATAGGTATAGAAAAGAAACTTGATCATTTAGGATATAAACTTCAAGTAAGGTTTGGTAAGGGAGATTCTAATTTCTCTAAAGGATTTATTACAGCGACATTGGTTTTTTGTATAGGTGCTATGTCTATAGTAGGATCTCTTGAAGCGGGACTAACTGGAAACTATAAAACTCTATTTGCAAAATCAGTACTGGATGGTGTTTCATCTATTATATTTGCAAGTTCACTTGGACTAGGAGTTGTTTTCTCAGTTTTTCCGGTATTTATCTATCAAGGTTTTATAACTATTCTCTCAACTCATTTAAGAGAGCTATTTACTCCGGCTCTTATAAATGAAATGTCAGCAGTAGGTGGTATACTTATAATGGGAATAGCTTTTAACCTTATGGGAATAAAGAAAATAAGAGTATCTAATATGCTTCCAAGTCTTTTAGTACCTATTATATTTATATTAGCAAAAGGATATTTTGGATTTTAAAAGAAAATTAATTGAATCAAAGTTAAATACAGATCTATAGCCTTATATTAAACCTATAAGGCTATAGTAAATTAAAAGATTAGAAAATATTACTTGAAATACATCTCATTTTAAGATATATTAGTATTATAGTCTTAGCACTCAAGAGACTCAAGTGCTAACAAAAAAATAAAACATATAAAACTAGGAGGAAAACTTCATGAATTTAAGACCGTTAGGAAAAAGAGTAGTTATAAAGAAAATTGCAGCTGAAGAAAAAACTAAAAGTGGTATAGTACTTCCAAGTTCTGCTAAAGAGCAACCGCAAATGGCAGAAGTTATAGCAGTAGGAGCAGAAATATTAAATGATGACGAAATAAAGAGTGAAATAAAAGTTGGAGATAAGGTTATATTCTCTAAATATGCAGGTACTGAAGTAAATGTTGATAGTGATGAACTTACAATATTAAAATTAGAAGAAATATTAGCTGTAGTAGAATAAATAAAACTCGATTGAGATAATTTACAATTAGCAAGTTAATCGATTAAATAAAACTTAAACTAAGGAGTGAATTATAAATGGCTAAAGAAATAAAATTTGGCGAAGACGCAAGACGTTCAATGGAAAGAGGAATAAATAAATTAGCAGATACAGTAAAGGTAACATTAGGACCTAAAGGAAGAAACGTAGTATTAGATAAGAGTTTTGGTGCACCATTAATTACAAATGACGGTGTAACTATTGCCCGTGAAATAGAGTTAGAAGATAAGTATGAAAATATGGGAGCTCAACTTCTTAAAGAAGTAGCTACTAAAACTCAAGATGTAGCAGGAGACGGAACTACTACTGCAACTCTTCTTGCACAAGCTATTGTAAGAGAAGGACTTAAGAACGTAGCAGCAGGAGCAAATCCTATAATTCTTAAAAATGGTTTAAACCGAGCTGTTGAAAGTGCAGTAGAGCAAATAAGAAAATTCTCTAAAGAAGTAGAAACAAAAGAAGATATAGCACAAGTTGCTTCTATCTCAGCAGGGGATGATGAAATAGGAAGACTTATATCTGAAGCTATGGAAAAAGTAGGAAAAGACGGAGTTATAACAGTTGAAGAGTCTAGATCTACTGGAACTACTCTAGAAGTTGTAGAAGGAATGCAATTTGATAGAGGATATGTTTCACCTTACATGGCAACAGATACTGAAAAAATGGTAGCTGAAATGGATGACCCATATATCCTTATAACTGATAAGAAAATTACAAGTATACAAGATATACTTCCGATATTAGAGCAAATAGTTCAGCAAGGCAAGCCATTAGTTATAATAGCAGAAGATATTGAAGGTGAAGCTATGGCAACTCTTGTAGTAAATAAATTAAGAGGAACATTTAACTGTGTAGCTGTTAAGGCGCCAGGATTTGGAGATAGAAGAAAAGAGATGTTAGAAGATATAGCAATCCTTACAGGAGGAGAAGTAATATCTGAAGATCTTGGATTTGAGTTAAAAGATACTACTATAGAAATGTTAGGTAGTGCTTCTAAAGTTAAAATTGATAAAGAAAACACTGTTATAGTAAGTGGGGCAGGCGAGCAGGAAGAAATAGAAAACAGAGTTCATCAACTTAGAACTCAGCTTGAAAATACAGAATCAGAATTTGACTCTGAAAAAATTCAAGAAAGACTTGCTAAGCTTTCAGGAGGAGTAGCTGTTATACAAGTAGGAGCTGCAACTGAAACTGAACTTAAAGAGAGAAAACTTAGAATTGAAGACGCTCTAGCTGCGACTCGCGCGGCTGTTGAAGAAGGAATAGTACCAGGAGGAGGAACTGTACTGATAGATGCTATTGAAGAAGTAAGCAAGTTATTAGCAGATTCTCATGGGGACGAGAAGACTGGTATAAGCATAATAATCAGAGCACTTGAAGAACCAGTTAGACAAATAGCAATAAACGCTGGACTTGAAGGTTCTATAATAGTTGAAAAAGTAAAAGAAGGACCAAAAGGAACAGGATTTGATGCATTAAACGAAGAATATGTAAATATGATCGAAAAAGGAATAGTAGATCCAACTAAAGTAACAAGATCTGCTCTTCAAAACGCAGCAAGTGTAGCTTCTATGGTTCTTACAACAGAATCAGCAGTAGTAGATGTTAAAGAAGAAGATCCAATGGCAGGAATGGGCGGTATGGGAGGCATGGGCGGCGGAATGCCGGGCATGATGTAATAAATACCCAGATTTGGTAAAATAAATATGAGAATTTAATCACTTAATGAGGACCATCTTAAAGTTAATAATAACTTTAAGATGGTCTTTTTATTATATCTTCTTTTACGAGAAATTATTTTTCTTGTGGCCTATAAAAAAGTCATAAAGTTCCGATAAGAAGTAAGGTGGAATAATAAAGATTTAAAATATAAAGAGTTCTATATTTTAAAATACAAGGGGGATTTACAGTGAAGTTAAATTTATCAAAGAGAATAACCGCAATAATGTCAGGGCTTATAATACTGATCTTATTTGTAGTTGGAATTATCTCTACTTATACAAGTACAAATGCTGTTAAAAACGAAGTTAATAGAGCGTTATTAGAGATATCAGAAGAAGGTGCTGCCCATGTTGATGCTGTTATAAAAGGTAACCTCAATGAATTAAAGGAGATTGCCAATAAAGATGTAATCCAGTCAATGGATAGAAAAGAACAGTTAAAAGAATTAAAAGGTGATATGGAAAGACTGGGATATAAGGAAATGGGAATTGTAGACAAGAACTTTATGTTTACACTAGCTTCAAGCGGTATTGAAATAGATATCAGAGAAGATAAGCATATACATAAAGCATTAGCAGGTGAAATGGTTACGTCTGAGTTGTTTGTAAGCAAGGTAGACGGTTCGGTAATAATAGTTTATGCAGTTCCCATAATGAAAGACGGAGATGTAGTTGGGGTTCTTATAGGAGATAAAGAGGGTACTGAGCTCAATACTATAACTGATAATATGGGCTTTGGAGAAAATGGCTATGCTTATATAATTTCTTCAGACGGTACAATATATGCGCATCCAAATAGGGACTATGTACTGGAACAAAAGAATATATTTAAGGATGAAGAATTTAAAGAATGGGGCCAGGCGGCAGAAGAAGCGGGCATTGAAAAAAGTTCTGTAATTAATTATGAACAAGAGGGAAGTAAAAGACTTGTAGGTAGCAGCCCGATAGAAAACAATAATTGGTCAGTCGGAGTAGGGGCATATGAAAAAGATGTATTTAAAGGAGTAAAAAAACTTCAGAACATACTCTTTATAGTTTCCCTAATGGCTATTGCCTACGGAGTAGCTTACTCTATGTATTTTGGAAAATATTTATCAAAACCTATAGTTTCTCTTTCAAATCTGGCACAAAAAATGTCTGATTATGACTTAAGACATACGGGTGATAAAGAAATTGATAAATCTCTTAAAAGATCAGATGAAATAGGAAATATGGCCAGATCTATGATAAATATGCAGGACAAACTAAAAGATATAGTAGGGAATATAAATGATTCCTCAAACAATCTGAAGCTTTCATCAGAAGGTTTGACTCAGACAAGCAATCAGTCAGCACTTGCAGCGGATGAAGTTGGTAAGGCTATAGAAGATATAGCTCATGGAGCAACAGAGCAGGCAAGAGACACTGAAGAGGGTACCTTTGCTATGGAAGGTCTTGGTCAGCTGATAGGAAATGCGAAAAAAGATATAGCAGGCCTTTATGAATCATCAACACATATAAATGAGTTAAAAGATCAGGGACTTTCTATAGTATCAGGACTTATTGAAAATAATAATAAAAGCAATACAATGGCTGTGGAGATAAATGATGTAATTTCAAGCACAAATGAATCAGCACAAAAAATAAACAGTGCCAGCCAGATGATTAAAAATATATCAGAACAAACCAATCTTCTTGCTTTAAATGCAGCTATAGAGGCAGCACGTGCGGGAGAAGCTGGACGAGGTTTTGCAGTTGTAGCCGATGAGATAAGAAAATTGGCTGAAGAATCTAACAGGTTCACACTTGAAATAGAGGCAATAATAGGAGAACTCATATCTAAAGCGCAGGATTCAGTTACAACTATGGATGAAATAAATCAGATAAATAGTTCTCAGACTCAAAGTGTTAATTTAACTAATGAGAGATTTGAAGGAATAGCGAACTCCATTGAAGGAATAGATAAATTAATAAGAGATCTTCATAGTTCAGGAAATGACATGGACAGTAAAAAAGATGAGATAATGACCCTGATTCAAAATCTAGCAGCTATATCAGAAGAAAATGCAGCTGGAACAGAAGAAGCTGCAGCGTCAGTAGAAGAACAAGCAGCCTCAGTAGAAGAAATTGCCAATGAATCAGAAAAACTATCAAAACTGGCAAATGATCTTCAAATGATAATAGATAAGTTTCAATATTAGAAGCTGAAAATATAAAAAATATTTTTTATAGATAAACAATCAATCTAATAGAAGACTTTTATAGACTAGATTATAAAAAATATGCATTAAAAACATTTTAATATTAAATGATTATTCCATAAACGCCAGATATATTGCTCTTATAATTGAGCTAAACAATATATCTGGTGTTTTATTTTCGCCAAATCCATCTTAAAAACACTCAACTCTGATATAATGTAATCTTGTAGTAAAATAAAACGCTTTAAAAGGAGTAATTATGGTAGAAATAATAAATACAGAAAAAGTAATCCTCCATATCTTGGATCCAGCAGTGGGACTTCCTGTTTTATCAGAAGAAGAACATCCCAGCAATAGTGAGATTATAGAGTTTATAGATAGTCATATAGAAAACATATTTCGTGATGTAAATGCAAAAAAGTCTTTTTTTAAGGATGAAGATAACTTAGTAAAAAAATTATGCCAGGATATAGCTAGTGATAATACTAGTTTCATACAAAAAACTAAAGAAGTAGCTTTTATGATGTATAATATATTAGCTAAAAACCCAGACATACCAGCTTGTGACTTTATATGCAGCTTATTTGACGGAGATGGCAAAGCTTATTTGGGATTTTTTATATTTAACTACAAAACTTCCTATATCCACTACGTAGAAGAATTAGAAGAGGGAAGGATAAATACAGTTATAAAGCAAAGTACAACTCTTGCAAATATAAATCAAGCAGTAGATGAATTTTTTATAATAGATCTAGAAGACTACTCTATACTCCTAAAAGAAAAGAAATATGAAATAAATGGAGAAAAAGATTTTTATCTTTCAAAGTACTTGTTAGAATCAGAAGATTTGCTTTCGGATAAGGCTAAGATGGACATTGTAAACAAGGTCTCTAAAAAGATAATCAAAGATTATTATGACAATGATGTTGCAAAACTAGCAGAAGTAAAAAGTGCTATGATAGAGAGTGTTGAAGAGTCTGAAACAATAGATGTAGATTTGGTTAAAACAAGAGTATTTAAAAACAATCCAGATATTCAGCAAAAATATGATGAAGAAATAGAGAAAAAAGGTTTGGTTGATAGGACAATCGATGTAAACCAAAATCTAAATAAAAAAATCCCTAGATTCCAAAAGCTTGTAATGGATAATGGCATAGAGGTAAAGATACCTATAGAATATTTAAGTCAGGACGATAAGATAGAGTTTTTAAATAACAATGACGGGACTGTATCGGTTCTGCTTAAAGCTATAAAGGATATCCAAGGAAAATAAGACTGGCATTAGAGCCTCATCCAATAGGTGCAGGAGGTTTTTCTATATTGACAATAAGCTACTTATATCATAATATTAAAGCATAGAGCATAGAAAAAGGAGAATTTAATGATTGAAAACATTGATTTAAAAGATGTTGCAATACTTGTAGATTTTGATGGTACTATAACCACAGAAGATACCAATACAAGGCTTATTGATCACTTCGGTGACAGGGATAAAACTAGAGCGATCAGAAAAGATTTTAATGAAGGAAAGATAAACTTCCCCCAGTATTTTGATAAAGAAATAGATCAGTTAAGGATTTCAGAAGAAGAATATATAGATTTTCTCTTGGAGGAAATTGAGCTTTCTCCAGGTTTTTTAGAATTTTATAAGATAGCTCGACAAAAAGATATAACAATCGGTATAATCAGCGGTGGATTTAGCAATGGAATAGTTCCCTACCTTAAAAAATACGGAATTGATGATATTGAAATATTTTCAAATAAATTAATTTTTGATGAAAATGGACCAAGTATAGAGTTTTTAGACGGTAAAGATACTATGTGTTGTGATAAAGGACCTTGCGGAAACTGTAAAATAAAACATTATAATAGATATAAGAAAATAGCTGAAAAAGTTATATTTGTAGGAGACGGAGTAACAGATATGCCGGTTGCAGAAGAGGCAGATATTGTCTTTGCTAAAGACGCTCTGGCAGATTATTTAGATAAAAAGGATATTGGTTATATAGAGTATGGAACTTTTAATGATATCAATAATATTATATTTAAATAAAAAAGGAGATGAGTTTTATGGCTATAATGGTATGCGGAGGAGCAGGTTATATAGGGTCTCACTGTGTCTATAAACTTATAGAACGCGGTGAAAAGGTAGTTGTAGTAGATAATTTAGAAACAGGAAATGAAGAGGCTATCCATAAAGAAGCTGTATTTTATAAAGGTGACATCAGAGATGCTGAATTTATAGACAGTGTATTTAGAAAAGAAAAGATAGATGCTGTAATTCATTTCGCTGCAAACTCACTCGTTGGCGAAAGCATGTTAAAACCTTTAAAATACTTTAACAACAATGTACATGGAACAGAAAGTCTTTTAAATGCTATGGTTGATAATAATGTTAAAAAAATAGTTTTCTCTTCAACCGCAGCTGTCTACGGAGAGCCTGAAACTGAGCTTATAAAGGAAACTGATCCTACAAATCCAACAAATACTTATGGCGAAACAAAACTTATGATGGAAAAGATGATGAGATGGGTTGATGAAATTCATGGAATGAGATACGTCTCTCTTAGGTACTTTAATGTAGCTGGAGCTCATCCAAATGGCGAAATAGGAGAAGCGCATGATCCAGAAACTCATTTGATACCGCTAGTTCTTAGAGTTCCTCTTGGAGTAAGAGATAAGATAATGATATTTGGAGATGACTATCCTACAGAAGATGGTACTTGCATAAGAGACTATATCCATGTAATGGACCTTGTAGATGCTCATATATTAGCGCTTGATTATTTAAATAAAGGTAGCAGAAGCAGTGTGTTTAACCTGGGAAACGGCAAAGGATTTTCAGTAAAAGAAATTGTAGATGCAGCTGAAAGAGCAACCGGACAAACTATAGCAAGAAAGGTAACTCCAAGAAGAATGGGAGACCCAGCTGTTCTTGTTGCGTCATCAGAAAAAGCTCAAAGAGTCTTAAAGTGGAAACCAGTCTACACAGATATAGAAGAGATAATCAAAACAGCTTATGACTTCTATAAGACTCATAAAGATGGATATAAGAAATGATAGAGACAAATATAGAAGAGAGTATAGAAGAAACTATATTAGAATTAGTAGATTATGGAATAGAAAAGGGATTAATCGAAAAAAGAGATAGTATCTATGTTATAAATAGGCTTTTGGACCTATTGAATCTAGTAGAGTTTAGGGATTTAGACCAAAAAATAGGACAATCCTTGGGTGATGGAAGAAAAATAGGTGATATATTAGATAGTTTTAGGGACTATGCTGTAAAAAGCAAGCTAGCAGAAGATGATAGTGTTGAAATTTTGGATCTCTTTGATACTAAAATCATGGATACTTTGGCTAAAAGGCCTTCAGAAATAGAAAAAGATTTTTGGAGTCTTTATGAAAAAAGTCCACAGGCTGCTACTGAATACTATTACGATTTTGCAAAGAATATTAATTATATAAGAGAAGATAGGATTAAAAAGGATATAAAATGGATTCAGAAAACGGAGTATGGTGACCTTGATATAACTATCAATATGAGTAAACCAGAAAAGGACTCTAGATCTATAGCTAAGGAAAAACTTATAAAAACTTCCAGCTATCCAAAGTGCTTGCTGTGCAGGGAAAATGAAGGTTATGCTGGCAGAATAGGCTACCCCGCACGAGATAACCACCGAATCATCCAGCTGGATTTAAACCATGAGAATTGGTTTATGCAGTACTCACCCTATGTCTACTATAATGAACATTGTATAGTTCTTAAGGAAAGTCATGATCCTATGCGGATAACTCGTGAAACTTTTAAGAGGCTTCTAGACTTTGTAGAAGTTTTTCCTCACTATATACTTGGATCAAATGCTGATCTTCCTATAGTTGGAGGCTCAATCCTAAGTCATGATCATTTTCAAGGTGGAGGATATGAGTTCAGTATGGAAAGAGCTCAGGAAAGAAATCATCAAAGAGAAGAAAATGGCATAGAAGTTTCAACCCTAAGATGGCCTATGAGCGTTATAAGGCTAAAAGGGGATAAGATAGATGATCTGGTAAATTTAGGAGATACAATCTTATCTAACTGGATAAACTATACAGATAAGAGCGTAAACATAGTTTCTCACACCGGAGATACACGTCACAATACTATAACTCCTGTTGCCAGATTTAAAGATGGAAAGTTCCAGTTAGATCTTGTCCTTAGAAACAACAGATGTGATGAGCTAAGCCCGGAGGGAATATTTCATCCAAGGCAAGAATATCACAATATAAAAAAAGAAAATATAGGTGTTATAGAAGTTATGGGTCTTGCAGTTCTGCCATCAAGACTTAAAAAAGAGATGGAAGAGATAAAGCGCTTTTTATTGGAAGGAAAACTAGAAGCTATAAGGCTCGATGAAGATTTAAACAAGCACTATGATTTTGCAAAGACCATAAAAGAAAAATACAAGATAGATAAGATAGACCTTCAAGAGGTTATAGAAAATGAAATAGGAGAGATATTTTCAAAGGTATTAAAAGATGCCGGAGTATTTAAAGATACAGAAAAAGGACAGGAAGCATTTAGGACCTGCCTAGAGATACTCCTTGGCCAGTAAGTTTTATTTCTTTTTCTTTTCGATTTCTTTTCTAAAGAGAGTGGGAGTTTTTCCTACTCTCTTTTTAAATATCTGATTAAAATATGACTGACTATTAAAACCTACTATTTGGGAGATCTGCTCCATAGAATAATCAGTAGTTTCAAGAAGAGTCTTTGATATAGAAATCCTCTTGTTTATAAGATATTCGATGGGAGATGTTCCTATATATTTCTTGAACTCATGAATAAGATAATATTTATTCATAAACACAATTGATGCCAAGTAATCCAGTGTTATATCCGATGCATAATGGATATCTATATATTTTTGCACGTAGGAACATTCTTTATTTATATCGCTGGTAGGTGACATAGTAAGCTTTGCGTGAGTATTTCTTATTATATTTAAGACCAATATCTGAAGCAAGTTATGACAGATATTCTCGTAATTTTCTTCTTTTTCTTTGACTTCCTTAAGTATTAAATCCATAAAAAACAAGACTTCAGTTTTATAAGATTTATAGTTATGTTTACTATAATTATATAGATTATCTTTTTCTGCATTTAATTTATTGTCTAAAACTATACTCATACCATTAAAGCCTAAGACAATATATTCCAAGGGAGATGAGTCTAATGAAGATTCTGTATGGCTTACATTTGAATTTACTATTACCAGATCATCTTCTTCTACATTAATCTTGGTATCTTCTACTATAAAAAGGCCCTTGCCCTTTACAACATAAAACAATTCAGTAAATGGGTGCATATGCATGGTGCTGTGCCAATCTTCCTGGTACCTGGACTTTGATGCATAAAGAAGGCTTATAGGAAGATTGCTTATATCTTCATTCTTAAATTCAAACACAGTATTACTCATAGAAACCTCCTTATAGTTCATATTTTATATATATTTATATTATATTGTTATTTTAAACAAAAAGCAATATATATAAAAGAAATATCAATATATCAATAGATAATCTTTTATTTATATAATATAATTAAGACAAGAATTAAGAAAACGTTTTCTATAAAAAAGGGGGAGCAAAATGAAAAAGATATTATCAATTTTATTAGCCATGACTTTAATATTTTCACTAGCAGCATGTGCACCTAAAACAGATGAACCTGATAAAGGTGGTACAGACGCACCAAGTGGAGAAACAGGTGGAGAAGAAGTAAAAGAGAGAGTTTTAAAAATAGCAGGTCTTGACGGTGGATACGGAAGAGATCACTGGGATGAATTAGCTAAGAATTTTGAAGCGGCAAATGAAGGTGTTAAGGTTGAATTAACACTTGAAAAAAATATAGCAGAAATTTTAAGACCACAAATACAAGCTGAAGAATATCCTGATCTTATTTATCTATCAGTAGGTTCAGCTGGAAACTTAACAGATACACTTGTTAAAGAAAAGGCAGTTATGGATATAACAGATCTTCTAGAGATGGATGTTCCAGGAGAAAGCGTAAAAGTTAAAGACAAGATAATAGACGGCTTTGCTGATACTCTTATTACAAATCCTTACGGAGATGGAAAAACTTATTTAGCTCCATTATTCTATGGTCCTACTGGATTATTCTATAATGCTAGTCTATTTGGAGAAGGAAAGTATGCACTTCCAGAAACTTGGGACGAAATGAATGCACTTGGAGAAATTGCCAAAAAAGATGATATAGCTCTATTAACTTACCCTATAACAGGATATTTTGATACTGCATTCTTTGGTTTATTACATGAAACAGCAGGTCCTGAAGGATTTGAAAAAGCAATGAACTACGGAGTTGATACTTGGAAAGATAAAGGCGTTAAAGATGCTTTTGAAATAATAGGAAAAGTAGCACCTTTTGTTCATAAAGATACAGTTTCAAATGCAAACCCAGAAGGATTTGTTAAAAACCAACAACTTATATTAGACAATAAGGCACTTTTTATTCCTAATGGAGCTTGGCTTCCTGGAGAGATGAAAGACGCACCTAGAGCTGATGGATTTGAGTGGGGCTTTATGGCACTACCTAAGACAGAAGACGCTGGAGATAGATACGCTTATACATTCTTTGAGCAGATGTTTATACCAGAGGGAGCTGAAAATGCAGAACTTGCTAAAGAGTTTATGGCTTACATGTATTCAGATGAAGCAGCTAAAATAGTTTACGAAAAATCTGGAGCAGTTCAGCCAATTCAAGGAGCAGTAGACTTTATGGATGATGAAGATCCAAACAAAGCAATATACACAGTTTATGATGACGGAACAAAGCCAGCTATGGGAGGATTTGCATCCGCTCCAGCAGTTGAAGGAGTAGATCTACAAAGTGGTCAAGGAATCCTATTTGGAACAATAAACTCAGTAGTTACTGGAGATAAAACAGTAGACCAGTGGCATACTGAAGTAGTAGAAGCAGTTGAAAAAATTAAAAAAGCAGTAGACGAAGAAAAGTAAATATATTAATCTAAATAATACGGTGGAGAAAAATCCACCGTATTATTAATAGGGAGGCATTTATATGAAAAAAGATAAAAGCTTAAAGATCTTTCTTGCAGCTTGTCTTACTCCTGCACTTTTGTTATTTTCAGTATTTATACTCTATCCAACAATTAGTGTTTTCACTATGGCTTTATATAAGTGGGGAGGACTTTCTTCTAAAAAAACTTTTGTAGGATTTAATAACTTCAAGATCCTGATGAAAGACGAGAACTTTATGAGAGCTGCTCAAAATACAATATTTCTTTTGGTAGTAACTACTCTTATAACAATGGTATTTGCCATTATATTTGCGGCTATACTTACAAAAGAAGATATAAAGGGACAGAACTTTTTTAGAATAGTATTCTATGTACCAAATATACTTTCAGTTGTAGTTATATCAGGTATATTTGCAGCTATATATGATCCAAGTCAAGGACTTTTAAACAGCCTTATAGGTGTATTTAAATCCAGTGGATGGGAAAACATACAGTTTTTAGGCAATCAAAAGCTTGTAATTCCTGCTATTGCAGGAGCTATGGTCTGGCAGGCTATAGGATACTATATGGTAATGTATATGGCCAGCATGAGCTCTATACCGCAAGCTCTTTATGAAGCGGCTGAGATAGATGGAGCAGGCAAGATAAGACAGTTTTTTGATATAACTCTTCCATTGATATGGGAGACTATAAGAACTACACTTACATTCTTTATTGTAAGCAATATCAACTTAAGCTTCTTGTTTGTAAAAGTAATGACCCTGGGAGGACCTGATGGTTCATCTGAAGTATTCTTAAGTTATATGTACAAACAAGCTTATACCAATGCAAGTTATGGTTATGGAATGGCAATTGGAGCTACAATATTTGTATTCTCATTTGCCCTATCAGCCATTATAAATAAAATCACTGAAAGAGAACCTTTACAATTCTAGGAGGTGAAGAGCATGAAAAGCGATAAAATATTTAAAATATTTATATATGTAATATTAATAGCCCTGGCTATTTCAATTATAGTTCCAGTTGGATGGATATTTATGGCGTCTATAAAAGAAAATACAGAATTTTATGGAAATCCTTGGTCACTTCCAAAGGGAATTCATCTTGAAAACTTTAAGATGGCGATTGAAAAAGCTAAGATGGGAGAGTATTTCCTAAACTCTGTTATAGTAACAGTACTGGCTCTTCTTATATTGCTGACGGTTGCAATACCAGCTGCCTACGCTCTGGCCAGATTTGAATTTAAAAGCAAAAAAACAATAAATAGACTCATGACAGCAGGACTATTTATAAATGTAAACTATATAGTAGTACCCATATTCCTCATGCTACTTGGTTGGGATAAGTATCTTAGGACTTTAATAGGTGACGGGGTGTTTTTAAACAACCTTGGAGTATTAGCTCTTATATATGCAGCTAATGCGATACCCTTTACTGTTTTTCTGCTTTCAAACTTCTTTAGAACACTTTCAAAGACTTATGAGGAAGCAGCTTTTATTGACGGAGCTGGATATTTTAGAACCATGATAGATATTATGATACCCATGGCCATGCCCAGCATTATAACCGTTATCTTATTTAACTTTTTAGCATTTTGGAATGAGTATATAATAGCACTTACTCTTATGCCGGGGGCTAAAAAAACACTGCCGGTGGGGCTTATAAATCTTATGCAGTCACAAAAGGCAGCAGCTAATTACGGACAGATGTATGCAGGACTTGTTCTTGTAATGTTGCCAACATTACTTTTATATATATTAGTTCAAAGAAAACTCACCGAAGGAATGACAATGGGTGGAATTAAGGAGTGATAAAATGGCAAAGACTAGAGGACGCGTAACGCTTCCTAGTGAAAATGGATTTTTAAAAGAGACAAAAGAACTTATGGAAAGACTTGGAGCAGATGCAATTCGTGATAGCGACGGGACAAAGCTCTCAGATGAAATAAAAAACTTGGATGCCAAGATATATACAACTTACTTTGTTGCACGGGGGCAAAACGAGTTTGCAAAAGATAATATGGACCAGTGTGTTCAGCTATATCTTATGAGTTCATTTAACTTAGCAGATAAGAAAACTTTAGAAATTGATTTTATGAAAGGCTATTTTAAAGAGCAGTTTAAAGCAGACTATGACCATGATCCTAAAAAATGGTGGGAAGTAATAGACAGAACTACGGGAGAGGTAGTAGGTGTAGAAGCTTGGACTTTTGATAGAGAAAAAGATTTAGTAATAATAAAAGACGCCAAAGAGTTTCATGAATATACAGTTTCGTTTTTAGTTTATGCAGTTTGGGACTCAACTCAGATGTATAATCATATAACAAATGATTGGCAGGATGTAGAACATGATATACCATTTGATGCCAGAAAGCCAAAAGCACAGCAGCATATGCTGGATTATATAGAAAATGGTTAGAAGAAAACGAAGATACCGATGTAGTTAGGTTTACTACTTTCTTTTATCACTTTACCCTAGTATTTAACGAAGAAGGAAAAGAAAAATTTGTAGACTGGTTTGGTTACAGCGCAAGTATTTCAGTTGAAGCTCTAGAAGCTTTTGAAAAAGAAAAAGGTTATAGATTAAGACCAGAGCATATAATAGATAAAGGCTACTATAATACACCCTTCCGAGTGCCAACAAAAGAATATCTAGACTTTATAGACTTTCAGCAGCAGTTTGTAAGCCAGATGGCAAAAAGTCTTGTAGATAAGGTGCACGCAAAGGATAAGGAAGCTATAATGTTTCTAGGAGATAACTGGATAGGAATAGAGCCTTACGGGGAGTATTTTAAAAATATAGGCCTTGATGGCGTAGTTGGATCAGTAGGCGGGGGAGCTACCTTAAGATTAATATCAGAGATTCCTCATGTGAAGTATACAGAAGGAAGATTCCTTCCCTACTTTTTCCCAGATGTATTTAAGGAGGGAAATGATCCAGTTATAGAAGCTAAAGAAAATTGGATTACTGCAAGACGGGCTATCATGAGAAAACCAGTAGACAGAATAGGTTACGGCGGCTACCCATCCCTTGCCTATAAATTTCCTGAATTTATAGATTACATAGAAGGTGTATGTGATGAATTCAGAGAGATATATGAAAATATAAGAGATGTAAAACCTCATAGTGGTCTAAAAGTAGCAATTCTAAATTCTTGGGGTGCTATTCGTTCTTGGCAGACTCATATGGTTGCGCATGCTCTATGGTACAAGCAAATCTATTCATATCTTGGAATACTTGAATCCTTAAGCGGCATGAGCGTAGATGTAGAATTTATAAGCTTTAAAGATATAAAAACAAAGGGAATCGATCAAGACATAGATGTTATAATAAATGCGGGAGATGCAGGAACTGCTTTTAGCGGGGGCGAAGAATGGCTAGATGAAAAGCTAATAACAACTCTTAGAAGATGGATCTATAATGGAGGTGGATTTATCGGAGTAGGAGAGCCAAGTGCAGTTCATCATGGAGGAAGATTCTTCCAAATGGCAGATGCCCTTGGAGTAGATAAAGAGCTTGGATTTACTCTCAGCACAGACAAATATTTCCATGAAGCAAAAGATGAACACTTCATAACTCAAGGATTGGAAGAAGAAATAGATTTTGGTGAGGGAATGAAGAATATTTATTCACTAAGTGAGAACACTGAAATAATAAAATATAGCAATGGCGAGGTTAACCTTTCAGCTAATAAATATGGAAAAGGAAGAGCGGTTTATGTAGCGGGAATTCCCTATAGTCATCAAAACAGCAGACTGCTTTATAGAATGATGTACTATGCAGCTGGTAAAGAAGAAGAGATAAATATATGGTTTGCAGAAAACGTAAATGTTGAAATAAATGTTTATCCAGATGCAGGTAAATATGCCATAGTAAACAATTCAGATGCTAGTCAGACTAGTATAGTTTATGACGGAGAGGGAAAGAGCGAAGAGATAAAACTTGCCCCAGGAGAAATACGCTGGGAAAAAATATAGAGGTGGTAATATGAAAACTTTAAAACCTATAATATTAATGGCAGGATTTGTAGCAGCTATAGTATTGATTTTTAAAGGTCTTAGAATAAATGGTTCAACTGGTCTGTTGATTATGCTTTTAGGACTTGCCATAATACTATTTGAACTATATTTATACAATAAAAGTTATCAGTAAAAAAGAGTGATAAGCATATGATATAATCTAGTTGAGAAAAACCTTAACTAGATTATATTTTTATAAATTTCGACAAGTAATCCGTAACTCTACTTATTTAAAATAAAAAGTATTGAGATAGGAGGAAAAGTAGATGAAAGATAAACCAAATATTATACTTATGATGGTTGACCAGATGCGATGGGATTTTCTGGGAATAAATGGAAATGAAAATATTGATACTCCAAACTTAGATATGATGGCAAACTATGGCTACAATTTTAAAAATGTCTATACAGCAGTTCCTAGCTGTATAGCATCAAGAGCGGCTCTTATGACTGGAATGAAACAAATCAATCATAAAAGGGTTGGATACAGAGACAATGTAGAGTGGAAGTATGAGAACATGCTGGCAGATGAGTTTTCTAAAAATGGCTACCATACTCAGTGTATAGGAAAGATGCATGTATATCCGGAAAGGAAGCTGTGTGGTTTTCATAATGTGCTTCTTCATGATGGCTACTTAAATGCAAGTAGAAAGAAAAAAGAACCAGGGATAGATCAATTTCAAGCAGTAGATGATTATTTAAAGTGGTTCAGGGAAAAAATGGGATCAGATGTTGATCTTATAGACTCAGGGCTGGGATGCAACTCTTGGGTTACAAGACCCTATATGCATCCCGAATGGACTCATCCTACAAATTGGCTGGTTACAGAGTCGATAGACTTTTTAAGAAGAAAGGATCCTACTAAAGCATTCTTTTTAAAGATGTCATTTGTAAGGCCACATTCTCCTCTAGATCCACCGGAATATTACTTCAACCATTATAAGGATAAAGAGGTAAAAAAGCCTGCTATAGGCAAGTGGAACCAGGAGATAGACTCTCACAGAGATGATTATGATGTAAATGCAAAGAGAGCTGTTATTAAAGAAAAATCAGTAATAGAAGCAAGACGTGCATACTCAGGTTCTATTACACATATAGATGACCAAATAAGTAGATTCTTAATAGCTCTTGAAGAATATGATGAACTAGAAAATACTATTATACTCTTTACATCTGATCATGGGGATATGCTAGGAGACCACCATTTTTTCAGAAAGGCGGTAAGCTATGAAGGAAGTGTGCATGTTCCCCTTATAGTTTATGATCCGGGTAACCACTTAAAAGGAGTTAAATCAGAAGAGTTTGAGGAAGTTTTAGAACTTAGAGATATAATGCCATCATTATTAGACTTTGCAGGACTTGACATACCCCAGTCAGTAGATGGAAAAAGTATAAAAGCCTTGATAAAGGGAGAGGCTGAAGAATGGAGAGAATATATCCATGGAGAACATAGCTTTGATGAGTATTCTAACCATTATATAACAAATGGAAAGAAGAAATATATCTGGTACTCTCAGTCGGGTATTGAACAATTTTTTGATCTTGAAGAAGATCCCTATGAAATGGACAACTTAATAGAAAGCAAAGATAGACAAGGAGACATTGAAAAGTTTAAAAACTATCTTATAGATGAATTAAGAGGACGCCAAGAAGGATATACTGACGGAAAAGAACTTATAGTTGGAAGAGCTCCTATAGATCTACTT
>NZ_JARIEF010000072.1 GCF_029266915.1 Tissierella sp.
GGTGGTGGAGCAGGTGGTGGAGGTGCAGGCGGCTTCTAAAGCTTTTAAAATATAGAATATTTAAAAAGGCATAATGGAAATTTCCATTATGCCTTTCATTTACTATTTTACTTTTTTTGCTATTTTACTTTACTATCTAAATTAAATCCTTTAAATCTCCAAGTACTTTATAATCTGCAGATTTTAACTCTTCAATATTTTTCTTGCCCATAAGCATCATAAGCATTTTTATTTTATATACTAATCCATCAAGGTAATTCTTAGCATTCTCATATCCTCCATGAACTAAATAGGACAGCAATTCTCCGCTTATGCCTACCACGTCTGCTCCGAGCACTATAGATTTTACAATATCTTTACTGTTTTTAATTCCACCACTAGCTACTATTTTTAAATCATCAGGCAGCTCTCTGCATTTTATAAGTGAAAGTGCAGTTGGTATACCCCAAGAATATAGTTCAGATAGATCTATATTCATATTTCTAAGATTTTCAATTTCTATAAAGTTAGTACCTCCATGGCCTGAAACATCTATACATCTGACGCCTATTTCATAGAGCTTTTCTGCAACATCTTTAGATATACCAAAACCTACTTCTTTAATAATTATAGGTTTATCGATATGATCAATTATATTTTTAATATTTGCATAAACTCCTGAAAAGTTTCTATCGCCTTCCTCCATAGCAAGTTCTTGAGCTACGTTTAAGTGCAATTGAATAGCATCTCCATTGATTAATTCTAGCGCTGATTCTACTTGTTCTAAAGAAGCCTCTGCACTTAAGTTCGCAAAAACCAGACCTTTTGGTCCTACTGTATCTCTTACAATCTCAAAAGACTCTTTACATCCTTCATCTTCACAAAGTGCTATAGTTTCCGAACCTACTGCCATAGCAATATTGAATTCTTTAGCTAAAAGAGACAACTCTCTATTTATCTCTTGCGAGAACTCAGTTCCACCTGTCATAGCATTTATCAGTATTGGATAATCAATAGTCTTTCCAAGAAATGTAGTCTTAGTATCTATTTCAGAAAAGTTTAATTCTGGTAATGAATTATGCTCTAAATATACATCACCCAAAAGGGTATCTCCTTGAAAACTAGTCTTTAAATAATTTTCGACATGTTCCCTTTTTCTCTTTTTTCTCAAATTCTTTCACCTCTATCTACCAGTTTTAAAAAACTTGTATCAGAGAGAGTGTCATACTCCAGCTGATATAATTGTTTATCTTTACAATAAAAAAGGACAAACCTTTTATATCTAAATAATACTACATATTAGAACTTTTTACAATTAAAAAGCTTGTTAAATTTATATTCTCTTTTAAAGGTCCTTATAGACTACTTGACCTTTTGAAATTGTATACTTTACTTTTCCTTTTAGCTTTTCTCCTATAAATGGAGAGTTACATGATTTAGATGCAAATTCTTCTACTAGATATTCTTCTTCTGGTGCAAATATTACTAAATCTGCTCGATGATCCTTTGCTATCGCTCCTCTATCTAAATTATAAAGTTTAGCTGGATTTACTGTAAGTTTCTCTAGCATATCTATCATGCTAAGATGTCCCTTATCTACTAGGCTTGTAATCGATAGAGCTAGAGATGTTTCAAGTCCTATAATTCCGCTTGGTGCTTTCGATATATCTCCTGATTTTTCTTCTTCTGTATGAGGCGCATGGTCTGTTGCAATTATATCTATAGTTCCATCTTGAAGGCCTTTAATTATCATCTCTCTATCCCAAGGGGTTCTAAGAGGTGGATTCATTTTTGCAAGAGATCCATGTTTTTCTATAGCATCCTCTGTAAGAGTAAAGTGGTGGGGAGTTACTTCTGCAAAAAGATTAGCTCCCATCTTTTTCCCCCATCTTATAGCTTCAACAGCCACTCCCGAGCTTATATGCTGAACATTTAGCCTTGCATGAATCGCTATTGCAAGGGCAGCATCTCTGCTTACCATAACATCTTCGGCAATAGAGGGTGAAAACTTATTCATTCCATTTTGCTGGATTAGACAAGGGTCTTCTTCATGAAGACTTATTGGCATATCTAATTCTTTTGATATCTCCATAGCCCGCTTTAGAATGCTGGCATCCATAATTGGTTTCCCATCATCCGTAAATCCGGCAGCTCCAGCTTCCTTTAAAGTCTTTAAATCATTAATGATCTTTCCTTCCATCCCGCGAGTAACAGTAGCTGCTTGAAGAACTTCTATCTTTAGATCCTTTGTCTTTTCTAATACAGATTTTAAAGTTTCTACATTGTCTACCACTGGGCTAGTGTTAGCCATACACACAACGGTTGTAAATCCTCCTCTAGCTGCAGCTTCACTGCCACTAACCATATCTTCCTTGTGAGTTTGACCTGGGTCTCTAAAGTGAACGTGAACATCAATCAAGCCTGGTGCAATTATAAGCCCTTCCGCATCTATTAATCTATATTCTTCCATATTTTCAATAGAATCTTCTATTTCTATAATATTATTTCCTTTTATAAGCAAATCTTTTTTTGCATCCAATCCACTTAGGGGATCAATAACTCTTCCATTTTTTATTAAAAGCATAATTTGTCCTCCTATGGTTTATATCTAGATTTATATATTTTCTAATTCATATTCAAATGATTATTTTTTGATTCTTCTTTAGATTTTTATTTTCTTCTTATTTTGTTCTTATTCTTTTTTATATAAACTAGGCTTCTATCTTTCTGCTTCCAGGTTTTATAGGCTTACTTCCAGCCTTGCACATAGGGCATTCTTCCTTGTCATAAGTCTTTAAGTTTACATCTACTGCGCTATAGAGTGGATATCTGATGTCGCCTGAGCTTCTGTTTACTATTGAAGCTATAGCTACAACTACCCCGCCCATCTCTTCTATAACCTTTATAGCTTCATAAGCAGACTTTCCTGTAGTTACAACATCTTCAGTTACAAGGACTCTTTGACCTTTTTCTATAGTAAATCCTCGTCTAAGAGTCATCTCTCCATCTTCTCTTTCTACAAATATACTGGGTTTACCTAGTTGTCTAGCTAGTTCATAACTAACTATTACCCCTCCCATAGCTGGTCCTACTACAAGATCAAAATCCAAATCTTTTACTTTTTCTGCCACTAGAGCTATTGCCTTTTCAGCCTTTTCTGGATGCATTAGAAGTTTAGCACATTGAACGTATCCATCACTATGCTTGCCTGAAGAAAGCAAGAAGTGACCCTCCAAAAGCGCTCCTGTTTCCTTTAAAAGTTCTATTAACATAAGTCCTTCCTCCCTATTATTCCCTTTATTTCCTTTAAATTTTTAATGCCTTCTTCCTTCATAAACCGCTCTATTCCGTCTATTACTTCTAGGCTTATACTTGGATTTATAAAGTTTCCACTACCGATTTGAATTAAATCGCTTCCCGCCATTATAAATTCTATAGCATCTTTCCAATTCATTATCCCGCCCATTCCAATTACGGGAACATCTACAGCCCTAGAAACTTCATAGACCATTCTAAGTGCTATAGGTTTTATGCAAGGACCTGAAAGTCCTGCTATTGTATTGTTAAACACTGGTTTTCTAGCCATTATATCTATAGCCATCCCGCTAAATGTATTTACTAAAGATAGGCCATCTGCTCCAGATTTTACGCAAGCTTCTGCCATTTCTACTATATTCTCTGCATTTGGAGATAGTTTTACGATTAAGGGCTTTTTGCAGATAGCCTTAACTTCTCTTACTACTTTTTCAGCTTCAAGGCATTTTATACCAAAAGCCATCCCGCCTGATTCTACATTTGGGCAAGATATATTGAGCTCTATCATATCTATAGCTGTAGAGTTTAATTTTTCAACTGCCTGCAAATAATCATACAGTGTTCCGCCGCCTACATTTCCTAAGATTACCGTTCCTTGGCTCTTCATAAAAGGAAGCTCTTCCTGGATAAAAGCCTCTACTCCTGGATTTTGAAGTCCAATCGAGTTCATCATTCCTGAAGCTGTTTCATGAAGCCTTATTCCCTTATTTCCTTCTTTTGGTTTTATAGTAAGGCCCTTGGAGCTTATGCCTCCAAGTTTTGATAGGTCAAAATAGTCCGCATATTCACGTCCAAAACCAAAGGTTCCTGACGCTGTTATAACTGGGTTTTTAAACTCTATATCGCATATATTCACTTCCATATTAGCCATTAAAAGATCACCTCTTCACCTTTAAAAACAGGACCTTCCTTGCATACTCTTTTCATTCCATGAGGAGTTTCTATTGTGCAGCCTAAACACGCTCCGATACCGCAGGCCATTTTGCTTTCCATAGAAACTTGAACTGGAACTATTCCTTGGCACATCTCAACCACTCTTTTCATCATAGGAATAGGACCACAAGTTAGTACTTGATCATATTCCTTAGGGTTAAAGTTATCTATACAAAATCCTTTATGACCACAACTTCCGTCCTCTGTTGATATATCTAATTTAGTTGCTACTTTTTCTATTTTTTCCATCCAATAAACTTCATTTCTAAAACCAGCATAAAAGTCTATTTCACCTTCCAATTCTTTAAGAAGATAAAACATAGGAGCAATTCCTATTCCTCCCGATATCAGAGCTGTTCTTTTTGCTTTATTTAATTGAAATCCATTGCCCAGCGGCCCTAAAATATCAAGTGTATCTCCCGGGCAGATTTTGGATATTATATGGGTCCCTCGTCCCCGAACTTCATAGAGAAATGTTAAAACTCCCTCTTCTACATCGGCAACGCTTATAGGACGAGGCAAGAATGGATCATTCCCTTCCCATCCTCTGATCATGAAAAAATGTCCCGGCTTTATCGTCTCTATACTCCCTATCTCTAGTTTTATTTCAAATATATTGCTCGCTATCTCTTCATTACTCAATATCTTAAGTGTTCTATAACCCTCTAGCATTTAACAGATCCTCCTTCATTTTGAGAACTGCATCTCTAGCATACTTATGAAAGTTTTCTTCCCCATCTTCATAATTTTTATAATTAGTAATAATTCCTCTTGATGAATTTACAACTCCGCCATTTCCTTCATTTAGATAAAGATTCACATCTGCGCCTCTAGCTCCTTGAGCGCCATATCCTGGTATTAAGAAGAACAAGTCCTTGTATCTAGATCTTATTTCAAGGGCTTCATCAGTGTGAGTTCCCCCAACTACAAGTCCTATTGAACTATAGCCTGAACTTCCCCTATAGTCTTTAGCTAGTTTATTTAACTTATCTCCTATATTATAATATAAAGGCTCTCCATCTACTTCCAGATACTCAAAATCTTTCGCACCTGGGTTTGAAGTTCTGGTCAGGACAAAGATGCCCTTGTCCTTTTTCTCGATATATTCTAAATATGGAGTTATGCTATCCATCCCCATATAAGGATTGAGCGTTATAAAGTCTGCTTCAAATTCTCCATCAAAGTGAGCCTTTCCGTACATCCCCGCTGTTGAAGCTATATCCCCTCTTTTAATATCTCCAAGACTCATAGATCCAAGAGATTTTATATATTTTAAGGTATCCCGATAAGCTATAAGTCCTTCTATTCCATAGGCTTCATAGTAGGCAATCTGAGGTTTATAGATTGCAGCTATATCTATTGTTTCATCTATTATTTTCTTATTAAAGTGGAAGATTATCTTACTTATATCGCCATGTTTTTCTTTAAGATTCTGAGGAATAAATTCAAGCCTGCTGTCAAGCCCGACACATACATTTCCCTTATGGGCTACTTCTTTATAAAGTCTGTCTATTATCATATTTTAGACCTCCCAATTATATATATGATCGCAGTAGTCGCATTTATAGCTTAGTTCATCTTTATCTAATAGACTAAAGGTTTGAACTACGTCTTTCTCAGTCGATGTAACACATCTGGGGTTTTTACACTCTATTACATCTTCCACTTTTTCCGGCGGAGATAGCTGTATTTTTTCTACTATTTGCTCATCTCTTATAATATTTATTGTAACATTTGGATCTATTATACCTATTACTCTAAGGTCGAGATCTATATTGTTTTCTATTTTTATTACATCTTTTCTTCCCTGTTTCTTGCTAGGCGCATTTATAATTAAAGCTACTGTAAAGTCAGATCTGTCTAGTTTAAGATATTGAAATATTCTAAAACCCAGTCCTGGACTTATGTGGTCTATTACTATTCCTTTTGAAATACTGTCTATATATAGCATCTATATCTCCCCCATCATTTTTACTATAAGGGCCATTCTTATATACATTCCATATTTTGCCTGTTTAAAATAGGCAGCCCTAGGGTCATCATCTACTTCACAGCTTATTTCATTTACTCTTGGAAGAGGATGGAGTATAGCAAGGTCACTCTTAGCTCTTTCCAGTTTTTCATTATCGAGTATATATGTATCTTTTAATCTTACATAGTCAGCTTCGTTGAAAAATCTTTCTTTCTGAACTCTTGTCATATAAAGTATATCAATCTCAGGCATTACTTCTTCAAGAGATTCTACCTCAATAAATGGTATATCACCTTTTATAAGTACTTCTTTTTTTATATATTCTGGTATTTTAAGTTCTGGAGGTGATATGAGGACAAATTTTATGCCTCTGTATCTTGATATGGACTTTATAAGAGAATGGACTGTGCGGCCAAATTTCAAATCTCCGCATATTCCTATGGTTTGATCTTCCAGCTTTCCTTTTATCTCTTTTATAGTTATAAGATCGGTAAGTGTTTGTGTGGGATGTTGATGACCGCCGTCTCCGGCGTTTATGATGGGAACTGGAGATTTAAAAGATGCATACTTTGGAGCTCCTTCTTTTGGGTGTCTCATTACTATTAAATCTACATAGCATCCAACTGTCCTGATAGTATCTGGTATACTCTCTCCCTTGGAAACTGAGCTTGAACCAACTTCCGAAAATCCAATTATTTTTCCTCCCAGTCTTAGCATGGCAGCTTCAAAACTAAATCTAGTTCTGGTACTGGGTTCATAAAATAGTGTACCCATAAGTTTATCCTTGCATATCTCCCTATATTTTTTTTCATTTTCCATTATATCTTGTGTAAGTGTAAATAATTCTTCAAGTTCTTCTAAGGACAAGTCCATAGAATCGATTAAATGCTTCATTTTTCTTCCTCCTTTTTTGTCTCACAGAACATAGTTTAAAGGTTTGCGGATCATTATTTCTACAAAAAAATGCCTTCCTCAAAAGGAAGGCATGGTTATGCTAAGATTTTGCGCTTTCCTTTCTAAACTCTCGGTTTAGGTTAAAGGTTATCTCTATAAAATTATCATATTAGAAGCTTCTTGTCAATGACTTTTAAAATATCTATCCATATTTCCGATCAGGATATCAGTAGAGTTTTTTATCTTCTCATAAGGTCTTGCCTTAAAGAAACCCTTGATAAAAAATCTTCAAGATAGAAAAAGCCCTCGCATACTTGAGGGTTCCTTATATCTTGATTAAAATTCTTTTATTTCATAAATCCTATCAGCAGCCTTTATCCCTAGCTTTTCTAGCATCTTGATATAGGTTTCCTTTTTCCCGCTTGTGTAAACTTCAAAGGATGAATGGTTCTCTTTAGTCATTAAATCTTTAACTCTTAAAATTTTCTTTACATATCTAGTCTGTTCATAGGCTGGATTTATAAAGTTTATACCGGGTCCCATTTGCTTGAATTTGTCAATAACTATAGGATAATGAGTACATCCCAAAATTATATCCTCCACCGGCGATTGCTCTAGTATACTTTCTATAGCCGGTCTTATTACATCCAATATCTCCTGTTCACTATAGTTGCCAGAATCTATAAGTCCTGCAAGTGTAGGTATACTTTCAGATACAACCTTTAAGTCCTTATCTTCACCATTTAGAAGCTCTTCATAAATATTAGTTCCTATTGTAAATCTAGTTGCCACGACACCCACACTTTTAAACTCGCCCTTATTGACATAGTGAGTCGCCGGGTTTATTATGCTAACTATAGGAATCTTAGAATCTAAGAAGTATCTCTCAAGCAGAGATGAAATAGTATTGCAGGCAACGGCTATTAATTTTACATCTTTTTCAATTAGAAAATCAATCATCTTCTTTGTAAGTGAAATGATTTCCTCTTCTGTTTTATTTCCATAGGGTACATTTTTATTGTCTCCTAAATATATTATACTTTCATCTGGTAATAATCTACTAAATTCTTTGACAACAGTAAGTCCGCCTACTCCAGAATCGATTATACCAATTTTTCTCTTATCGCTCATAGCTTCCTCCAACCTAAAATCTATTTTATTCCATCTATATTTAAATTTAATCTATATTCCTGCCAAATTATGTAGATTTTATCTATCAATTCTTGAGAGGTGTGATTTTTCTCCCGCATACAAATTATAGCATCTTTTTCACAAATTAAACATCTTCTAAGAACTTTGCCTATATCTTTTCTGTTTATCTGACAATTCCACTTATTAAAGACATCTATATCAAATACTCTTCCAAGTTCATGGGTCTCTTCTATTTCGGTCATTATCGTTTTCAACTTATCACCTTGAGCATTGGCTAATATATAAGCTTCTCTGCCTGTAAATTTATCCTCTTCCTCCATATAGACAATTGAAATCATCTTTTCCTCTAAAGCTTTTTTAATAGACCGGACTCCTTCTTGATGAATTTCTCTATAAATGGGTCCATCTTTAACTCTTCCAGGTATATTTAAAGTAAAGGAGATCAAACTATTACCGTACTTATCTATTAAGTTTTTTTGTCTTAAGGCTCTTTTTTCATTTGCCTCTAGTATCTTCATCAAGATTTTCTCATCTGTTAATCTATCTTTATCTATTATATTATATCACCATTTTCTATCATATAAAGCATCATAGTTACTGACAATAAATCTGCAGCTCCTCCAGGACTTATATTTTTTTCTATAAAGCTTATATCCATATCCTCGATAAAAAGTCTACCAGCATCTGTAAATATTCCGCCGATTTTTATAGCTTGTCCAGCTTTTTCTTGAGCAAATTTCAGCAAGTCCCTATCGTGCCTACCCAGTATATTACTGTCTTGTGTATTTTCAATGAGATGGAGTAAAGTTTGGACTAAAACATCATTTATCTTATTTTCCCGGCAAGCTATAAGCTTTTTAAAGACAGGATAAGAATAGTCAGCTACTGTAGGAAATCCAAGTTCTGCCTCTCCTCTGATACCCTTTACTCCATATCTTATAAAGAGTTTTTCTCCATAAGTAAGTTTTTCTTTATTTTTTGGATTCTTTAATTCATGAGATATTCCCTGACTTATTTCTTTTATTCTTTCTATCATATTTTCCAGACTAAGGACTCTGCCTTCTCCATGCAGGCTTCCAACACTTGCGGATATAATCCCTTGGGAGAAAATAATCCCCTTATGGGTATTTACCCCTCCTGTTGCTGCCAACATCTCTTCTTCAGCCTTTAATCCAAGTGGCCTTATTATTTTCAATAGATCTCTATAGTTTTTTCCTTTAAAATCAAGCCCTTCAAGAGTACACTTATAAAAGTAAAAACTCAAGACTGCAGAACTAGATAAAAATGTAAAGAAATCCATATCTCTGTGGGCTCCAGAATTTAACCTATCTACAAGTCCAGGCTTTGGACTTGCTGAAACTTCGCAGAGAATAGATTTTATAGCAAATGAACTTATTTTTTCAGCAAATTCTATATTATTCATCTTCAACCTCTTCTTTTTTCAATACTAATATTATATCATATCCTTTTAATTTTTCCTTATCTAGTTTTAAAGCAAATTGTTTTCTCATACCTATCTCTGTTTTTCCCCATAAAAAAGAGGATAGAAAACTCTATCCTCTTTTGCTTGATCTATTTATTATTTATTTTTATGCTTATATTTTTTCTACAAAAGTTCTTCCAAACTCTTTACATTCTTCTAGTCCCTCTGTATCAGGGTTCCAAAGAACCAATGGACCACCTTCTACTACCTTAAGTTTTGTAAGTGCTAATTTTTCTTCAAGTAGTTTTACAGACTCACCAGACCAGCCGTATGAACCAAACGCAGCCGTTGTCTTATTCTTAAAGCCTATACCTCTAAGCATTTCAAGAAGTCCACCTGTAGCATGCATTATTCCTTTATTTACAGTTGAACAACCAACCATAAAGGCTTTTGATTTGAATAGCTCTGTTATTACTTCATTTTTATCTGTTTTAGCTGCATTGAATAATTTAACAGTTACCTCTGAGTCAACTTCCTTTATTCCAGCTGCTATTGCTTCTGCCATTTTTCTAGTAGCATTCCACATAGTATCATAAACAAGTACTATTTGGTTTTCCTTATAAGAGTCAGCCCACTCCATATATTTTTCTACTATTTGAGCCGGATTATCTCTCCAGATAACACCATGGCTTGGTGCAATCATGTTTAATGGAAGTTCAAAAGATAAGATTTCTTTTATCTTCATAGTAACAAGAGGACTAAATGGAGAAAGTATATTTGCATAGTACTTTATAGCCTCTTCAAACAGTTCACATTGGTCTACTGTATCATTATACATAAGGTCTGATGCATAGTGCTGACCGAATGCGTCATTAGAAAATAGGATGTTTTCTCCATCCATATAAGTCATCATACTATCTGGCCAGTGAAGCATTCTAGCTTCTACAAAGGTCAAAGTAGAGTCACCGATGTTTAGTGTATCACCAGTTTTAACTATTTGGAAGTTCCAGTCTTCATGAAAATGTCCCTTTATAATTTTAGCACCGTTTGCTGTACAATATATTGGAATATCCGGTCTTTCTTTAACTATAAGAGGTAGTGATCCACTATGGTCTATTTCGTTGTGCTGAGCTATTATATAATCTATGTCCTTCAGGTCTATTTCCTCTTTTAAGCTTGCTACATACTCTTCGGCAAATGGTGCCCAAGCAGTATCAATAAGTACGTTCTTTTTATCTCTAACTAAGTATGAGTTATATGAAGATCCTCTGTTAGTAGAGTATTCATCACCATGAAAGCTTCTCAGTTCCCAGTCAATCTTTCCTACCCATGTTACCTTATCAGTCATTTTAAATCCCATTCTTATTCCTCCTTATATTTTATTAAGTAAAGCTTATTTATATATACCCGATTGTTAAAGAAATATCTACTAGAGATACTTATCTTCCAATTCTTTTAATAGGTTTATATACTTCTCTTGAAGTCCATCATCACTTGCTGCTTCTTCTATCTTTTGAGCCTCTACTTCTATAAATTCCTTATCTTCTTCTTCTAGCATCTTTTCTGCAAATTTATACATGGCCATATTTTCTTTTTCAATATGTCTGTCTAAGAGATTAGTGTATCCTACTGCATTTGCTATTATATCAAGTCTAGCCTTATCATCTCCATCACTAAAGTCCTTTATGGCTTTTTCTAAATCTGCTATAAATAGTCTGCCCAGGTCGTGTTCAATATACATACCAGTAATGGAACCTGCAGTTCTAAGTTTTTCTATCTTTTCATTCATAGTTTTAAATAGTATATCTTCTTCTTTGCCATGATGATGACTATCTGCATAAACTCTTATAAAATCAATAATTCTAGGAAGATCTTCCATATCAACCGCTTCATTCTTCATTATCTTATAGCAGACACTCCTTACAACCTTTAACATTCTTCTTATATTTGCATGTTCTTCAACCATTATTTCTATCGATTTCATCCTTATCCTCTTTTCTATTATTATTTTCTCATAGAGGTTATCTCTTACTGAATTTCCTCTAAAGCTGATTTATTTAAGATTTCTATTTGTCTTTGTCCTGATAATTTTATAATCCTAAGCTCCTGAAAAGCTGAAAGCTTACGGCTTAGAGTTTCACTGCTCATACCAATTTGAGATGCAAGATCCTTCTTACTTGATTCTAATTTTATCATTCCATCTGAATCGGTTAGATCTAAGAGTATATCGGCTAATCTTTTTTCTACTGAACTAAGATTTATATTTTGAATTAAAGACTCCGCCCTCTCGAGTCTCTCACTTAATTCTTCCATTATTTTAAAAGATATGGCTGGATATTTCTTTAATAGTTCCTTTAAAGATCTTTCATCTATAACACATAGCATTGTATCAACAAGAGCTTCTGCATTGTCCATAAGAGGCGCTGCTTTAAATATGGAAAGTTCTCCCATAAATTCACCAGATTCCAGGATTCTAATTACCTGCTCTTTTCCAGAACTTGCTATTCTTGTAATCTTTACCTTGCCTTTATTTATAACATAAAGACTTCCGCCTTTTTCTCCTGCCATATATATAAGTTCATTTTTTTTGAATTGTCTATGATTTATTATTCCTTCTATTTCTTTCATTTCCTCTGGATCTAAGTTACTGAATATAGGTACCTTTTCTACACAAGATTTCTCATGATCACAATTGCAGCTCATGGTCGACTACCTCACCTTTCTCATATAAGTTAAAACTTATATGCCTTCTTTAACTAATTATATAATAAAGTTAACCTAGTAACATTGACCTAGGTCAAATTTTAAAGATTAATTTTTTATTTTATAAAAATATCTGCTTCTGAAAATCTAATTTATAGATGAGTTTTAGTTTATTTTTTTCTAATTTGATTGTTTTAGCAATTGAAATAAGATAAAAAGTCTTATGTTAGTTTTATTTAAAAATTTAAAAAAATAAATCTGTGAATCCCATAAAGTATTGCTCCCGAAATAATCATAAATATACAAAATCCATAACTTCCCTGAAGAAGTTTTACATCTTCAC
>NZ_JARIEF010000118.1 GCF_029266915.1 Tissierella sp.
AACCATAAGTTGTCATCATAAGACCTAGGTCTTTCTTTCTGATTTCCTTACCTGATGCTGCAAATTTTGCAACTGCTGCTATTGGAGTAGCTTTAGATGATTGACCACCTGTGTTTGAGTATATCTCCGTGTCAAATACCATAACATTTATATCTTCTCCAGAAGCAAGAACATGGTCAAGTCCACCAAATCCTATATCATAAGCCCATCCGTCTCCACCAAAGATCCAGATAGATTTTTTAACAAGATAGTCTTTTCTGTCCGCTATTTCTTCTAGTATTTCATTTGCACGTTCATTGTCAAGCTTAGTTTCAAGTCTTGGTAGGATCATTCCAGCTGCTGCTTTAGTAGCTTTTTCATCCTTCATGTTCTCTAACCAATTGTTGAAGTGTTCATTTAGTTCTGATTCTATGCCTAATGAAACAAATTCTTCCATAAGGATTTTTATTTTATCTCTTATTTGTCTAACAGCTATTGCCATACCGTAACCGAACTCAGCATTGTCTTCAAATAGTGAGTTTGCCCAAGCTGGTCCTTTACCTTCTTGGTTTTTACAATATGCACTTGAAGGAGCTGATCCTCCCCAGATTGATGAACAACCTGTAGCGTTAGCTATATACATTCTGTCTCCGAATAATTGAGTTACAAGTTTAGCATAAGCTGTTTCTCCACAACCTGCACAAGCTCCTGAGAACTCTAATAATGGTTGTCTGAACTGGCTTCCTTTTATACTTTCAACTTTCATTGCATCTGGTTTGTTTTCTATAGTTGTAGCAAATTCCCAGTTTTTAGATTGTACTTCATACTCATCTTCAAAAGGCTTCATAACTAGTGCTTTTTCTTTAGCTGGACAAACTTCAGCACAGTTACCGCAACCTGTACAGTCTAGAACTGAAACTTGTATACGATACTCATATTTTTCTAAGCCTTTACCCATAGCCTTTTTAGTTTCAAAACTTTCAGGTTTTGCTCCTGTTTCTTCTTCGTCAAGTAAGAATGGTCTTATAACTGCATGAGGACATACATAAGAACATTGGTTACATTGTATACAGTTATCCATTATCCACTCAGGTGCATCTATTGCTATAGCACGTTTTTCAAAAGCTGCTGTTCCGTGAGGGAAAGTACCGTCTGCTCTTTCTCCTGCAAACATACTTACTGGAAGATTATCTCCTTCTTGTCTGTTCATAGGAACAAGAATTTCTTTTATAAACTCTGGAAAATCAGATTCTTTTTCTGCTTGCATCTCTGCATTTTTCCAATCTTCTGGAACATCTATCTTAACTAAAGATTCGATTCCTTTATCTACTGCTTCATAGTTCATATTTACTATTTTTTCACCTTTATTGCCGTAAGCATCCACTATAGATTTCTTAAGGTGAGCAACTGCTTCATCAAGAGGTAAAACTTCTGATAGTTTAAAGAATGCCGATTGTATTACCATGTTGATTCTGCTTCCTAAACCTATTTCTGCTGCTATTTTAGTAGCATTGATAGTGTAGAAGTTTATATTGTGATCTGCTATATATTTTTTCATATTAGCTGGAAGTTGGGCATCAAGCTCTTCTTTACTCCATATGCAGTTAAGAAGGAAAGTCCCGCCGTCTTTAAGTCCTTTTAATAGATCATATTGATATACATATGATTGTTTTGAACATGAAATAAAGTCAGCATCTGTTATAAGATAAGTTGATTTTATAGGTTCTTGTCCAAATCTTAAGTGAGAAATTGTGATTCCACCTGATTTTTTACTGTCATAGGAGAAGTATCCTTGAGCGTACATATCAGTATCGTCACCTATTATTTTTATAGCTTGTTTGTTAGCTCCAACTGTTCCGTCAGAACCAAAGCCCCAGAACTTGCATTTTATAGTTTCTTTTGGCTCAGTGTTTATTTTTTCTTTTACTTCAAGTGAAGTATTTGTTACGTCATCTGTTATACCTATTGTAAATCTATCTTTTGGTTTTTCTGCGTTTAAGTTTTCATAAACAGCAAGGATTTGTGAAGGAGTAGTATCTTTTGAACCAAGTCCGTATCTTCCTCCAACTATAACTGGTCTTTCATCTCTATTAAAGAAGATAGTGTTTATATCTAGGTGAAGAGGTTCAGCTATTGCTCCTTTTTCCTTAGTTCTATCTAGTACTGCTATTTTTTTAACAGTCTCAGGCAGAACATCAAAGAAGTATTCTCCTACAAAAGGTCTATAAAGGTGAACTTCTACAAGTCCTACTTTTTCGCCTTTTTCTATTAGGAAGTCTACTGTTTCTTGTACTGTTTGGTTTACAGAACCCATAGATACTATTACTCTTTCCGCTTCAGGATGTCCATAATAGTTAAATGGCTTGTATTCTCTTCCTGTTATCTTGCTTATTTCTCTCATATAATCATAAGTAATCTCGCCTATATTATCATAGTATGAGTTTGATGCTTCTGCAGCTTGGAAATATATGTCAGGGTTTTGAGCTGTTCCTCTTGTTACTGGGTTTTCTGGGTTAAGAGCTCTTGCTCTAAATTCCTTAACTGCTTCTTTGTCTAATAATCTTCCAAGTTCATCATAGTCCATAACTTCTATCTTCTGGATTTCATGACTTGTTCTGAATCCGTCAAAGAAATGCATAAATGGTACTCTTCCTTTTATAGATGCAAGGTGAGCCACTCCTGCTAAATCCATAACTTCTTGTACAGAACCTGAAGCAAGCATTGCAAATCCTGTTTGTCTTGCGGCCATAACGTCCTGATGGTCACCGAAGATGCTTAGTGCGTGTGATGCAAGTGCTCTAGCTGAAACATGGAATACGCAAGGAAGTAATTCTCCAGCGATCTTGTACATGTTTGGTATCATCAGCAATAGTCCTTGAGACGCGGTATATGTAGTAGTTAGTGCTCCGGCTTGTAGTGAACCGTGAACAGCACCAGCAGCTCCTGCCTCAGATTGCATTTCTTTTACTAGTACTTCTTGTCCGAAAAGGTTTTTCTTTCCTTCGGCTGCCCATTCATCAACATGTTCTGCCATGTCAGATGATGGAGTTATTGGATATATTGCAGCAACATCAGTAAATGCATAAGATACGTATGATGCAGCAGTATTACCATCCATGGTTTTCATAATTTTACTCATTATAAATAACCTCCTATATTTTAATTGGTAATCTTGTTTTAAAACTGGGAGAGATAAAGTCAAATAGTGTACACTATATGTATATCTTGTACACTTTTGTCCCATCAGCTTTCGTGTTGTCCCATCTCTTTTAGTATATAAAATATCAATGACTATGTCAACTAAGTTAGAGATATTTTTAGATTATCTTTTTTCCTTGGTTTTACTCTTTATTCTTTCATTTAATTCTTCTGCAGCATTATAGCCTAAAATCTTTTGTCTGTAGTTTCTAACCGCCACTTCTACTATCATAGCAACATTTCTACCAGGACGAACCGGAATTTTAACAGTCGAAATCTCAAGGCCTAAAATTTTAGTAAAACTCTCATCAAGCCCTATCCTATCGTACTCAGTTTCTTCATTCCAAATTTCAAGTTCTACAACTATATCTATATACTCATAGTTTTTAACAGATCCAACTCCGTATAGTCTTTCTATATCAAGTATGCCCAGGCCTCTTATTTCCATAAAGTGTCGGGTTATCTCGGGCGATCTTCCCATTAGCTTGCTTTCTATATCCTTTATAATAATAGTATCATCTGATATAAGCCTATGACCTCTTATAACTAAATCCAAGGCTGTTTCTGACTTTCCTACTCCAGACTTTCCAGTTATCATAACTCCTACCCCATAAACTTCTACAAATACACCATGAAGCCTGGTTTCCGGAGCTAATTCAAGCTCTATATAGGATGCTATCTTATTGGATATACTAGCAGTGGTTCGCTGTGATCTGAGGATAGTAGTGTCATATTTTTTAGCCATATCCAGTATTTCGGGAAAAACTTCTAGATCCCTAGAAAAGATAAGAGCCGGCATTTCATAGGAAAAGTATTTATCCATATTCTTAGTTCTCTCTTCTAATGGAAGTGATTCAAAGTAGTGCCACTCTGCATTTCCAATAAGCTGTATTCTCTCAGGAACAAACTTATTAAAATACCCTCCTATCTGAAGCCCTGGCCTGCTTATTTCGATAGAATGTATTTTTGTATCTTCTATAGTGCTTGAAGCATTTACTATTTCTAAGCCTAATTCATCTATTATTTCCTTTAAAGTTACATAATTCATTATCGATCTCCTCTTATCTTGTATTCACTTGGTATAATTATGGTGGCTATAATATAGATAAGTATGCCTCCAAAGAGCCTTGTTACAATAGATAAAGCTACAAAGCCTAGACGCACAAGGGTAGGGTCTATGTTAAAGTACTCGCCTATACCTCCACAAACTCCTGCTAACATCTTATTTTGTTCAGATCTATAAAGTCTTTTCTGCATTATTTTCTTCCTTTCTAAAGTGATTGTATAAGTCCTCTGCAGCTCTTATATTCATAGTTTCAGCTACTCTTAACTCATCTACACTTGCATTTTTAATTTTTTCTATACTCTTGAAATGCTTTAGAAGTGCAACTTTTCTCTTTTGCCCTATTCCTTTTATATCATCCAGTTCTGATCGGAACATATCTTTGCTTCTAAGACTTCTATGATAGTTTATAGCAAATCTATGAGCTTCTTCCTGGATTTTATAGATCAATTTAAATCCCAATGAATCAAGATTCATATTGTACTCTACATTATTGTATATTATACCCCTTGTAGTATGAGAATCATCTTTAACAAGCCCACATACTGGAATATTTAGTTTTAATTTAGCTAATACCTTAAGAGCTATATTGACTTGACCCTTGCCGCCATCCATCATTATAAGATCTGGAAAGTTTGAAAAACCCTTCATCTTTAAATCTTCTCCATCAGCTTCTTGCTCTTTTATACCTCTTATAAATCTTCTACTTAAAACTTCATCCATACTGGCATAGTCGTTTGGAGTGTCTATTGATTTTATTTTAAACCTTCTATAGTCACTTCTTTTGGCTTCTCCATTCTCAAAGACAACCATAGAACCCACTGAATGAACTCCGCTTATATTTGATATATCAAAGGCCTCAATTCTTTTGATAGGTTCTTCCATTTCTAATATATCAGCTATCTGCTCTAGTGCATTTAAGTTTTGTCTGTGCTTTTTAAGGAATTTGTCTCCATACTTGTTGAGCATATCCTTTGCATTTTTACTTACCATCTCTATAAGTCCAGTCTTATCTCCACGCTTTGGAACAGTTAAGACTACCTTGCTTTCTCTTTTTCTCTCTAACCATTTGCTTACAGTTTCGGCGTCTTCTATTTCAGATTCTAAAATTATTTCTTTTGGAATATAAGCTGTACCTATATAAAATTGTTTTATAAAGGAACTCAGAATTTCTCCTCTTTCGGCATTAAATGTATCTTCTATCAAGAAATGTTCCCGTCCTAGAATCTTTCCGCTTCTGATAAAGAATATCTGTATACATACCTCTTCAACACCTCTGGCCATAGCTATAATATCTTGGTCTACAGTTGTATCTGATACTATTTTTTGCTTTTCTTGAAGAACTAGAAGTGAGTTTAACTGATCTCTGTATCTTCCTGCTCTCTCAAATTCTAACTCCTTTGATGCAAGATTCATCTTACCTTCTACCATATTTATAATAGTTTCATCTTTTCCATTTAAAAATCTTATAACTTTTTTGATAATTTCTCCATACTCTTCTTCATCACCTTCACCAATGCAAACCCCCATACATTTTCCTATGTGGTATCTCAAACATGGTCTGAGGTTTGGTTTAGTCTTATCCATTTCTACCTTACAAGTTCTTATAGGATAAAGGTCGTGAAGTATATCTATAGCATCGTTTACAGCAGTAGCGCTTGGATAGGGCCCGAAATACTTTGCTCCATCTTTTAGTACCCTTCTAGTTTTCATAACTCTTGGAAATTTTTCATTTAAACACACCTTTATGTAAGGATATTGTTTATCATCTCTTAAGAGTATATTATATTTTGGTTTATGTTTTTTTATAAGGTTAGACTCAAGTATGAGTGCTTCTACTTCATTATCTACTATTATATATTCAAATTCTTTTATATGACTTACCATGGCGCGGACCTTTGCGCCCTGATTATTTCCCTTTTGGAAATATTGCCTTACTCTACTTTTGAGGGAGTTTGCTTTCCCAACATAAATTATTTCATCATCTTTGTTTTTCATTATATAAACACCAGGCTTAGCTGGCAGGTTTTGCAGAGCTTCTTCTATATCAAACAATCTATCACCTTCATTTTTATTATTATAGTTATATTATATCATATCTAGATAAAAAAATATAAGGTGATTAGAGTTTCCTAACCACCTTATCGACCATATCATCTTAAATAAACTCTCCTAATTTTTCTACAGGAAGAGAAGATTCCTCTTTTAACTTTTCAAGATCTTCTTCTTCCAGTGAAACTATAACACAAGTTGAAGGTCCTGCCGATTTGTAAAGGTCTATTTTTATATCTTTCTCTAACTGGTACTCTAAACCGTTAGTAGATGCCATCTCTTTTAATTCATAAAGGATGCCCTTTGACCCTACTGGCAAGATTTCATTTATATAATCTCTTCCTTTTAAATCTATAGTCTCTTTTATATTCATAATACCCGAGCTATCTTCTAGTATCTCATTACCAAGCTTTGGAACTCCCACTAGAGCTGCTATTAGGCCCTTCTTAGTTTTAGGCCATAGAAAACCTTCCCTATCTACGAGTCCAATAATAGTTATACCCATTCCAGTAACAGTAACGGGGAAGTTTTCTTCGGTGCTTCCTGTTATTATATTTTCTATATCTAAATCTAAAGGTTTCAAAGCTTCTTTTATTCCATTTAATATTCTTCTTCCAGTATCATTCATTTCTACTGAAAGCGTATCTATAACGGATATTGGTTTTGAACCAAATGCAATGATTTCCATCATGCTAACTTGAGCCCCAAAATAACCTACCACTTCCGGTTCCGTCTTTATTATATCATTTTCTTTATCTCCTATACCTCCAGAAGAATCACAAGATATAACAATTACTTGTTTCTCATTTATATCTATAAGCGTTAAATCTCTATGTTTTCTTACTTTCATCGCATTAAACCTTCTTTACTCTTGAAAATACAATTGAAGCCAATATAATATTAACAGCCGACGCAAGGGTCAGTGGAATAGTCATAGCATAAATAAAAGCTTTTCCATTTAAGGGAAGTCCTAAGAGTTTTGTAATAGGCGCTAAAACTAATACCGCTCCTATACCGTTTAAAACTATAGCAATTATATTTGCAAATACAGGATTATATTTTTTATATAAAATACCAAACAAGTAAACAACAACAGCCATTTCTATCATTATGATAATGTGTATGGGCATGGTGAGTGGAAATCCACTGGTAAAGGCGCTAAGTAGGTGCCCTAGAGCTCCAACTATTGCTCCTAAAACCGGCCCTAAAAACAAACTTGCAAAAAATGCACTCATCGAATCCAGTGCAATAGTTCCCTGGATTTTTATAAGAGAACCTATGAAGGAAAGTGCAATAAACATAGAAGCATAAACCAATCTACTAGTAGTGCTTCTCTCTGATTTGACAATAGAATTCATCCTTATCATCCTTCTTATGTAATCCTGATCTCAATATTTTATATACTAATCTTCTATATCTAAAAAGATCAGGATTAATTTATTTTTTTATCTAATTATTTTATAGATACTTATTTAACATGGATTTATTATACTTTTTCCATCTTATAATTATTCTTTTTTTTATCCTTGTTTCATATGTTTTTTCTTATCGAGCTTATATTTCTCTGGTTTTTTCCTTAAGCCATACTTTTTCTTCTTCATTTACAAATGGAGATATTTTATTATAAACATCTTTATGGTAATCATTGAGCCATTTTTTCTCATCCATATTTAAAAGTTTTTCATCGATACATTCTAAATCTATAGGAACAAAGGAAAGTGTTTCAAAGCTTAAGAACTGACCGAATTCAGTCTTTACATCTTCTTGTACAACTACTATGTTTTCTATTCTAATTCCATGCTTTCCTGGTCTATACATCCCTGGTTCTACTGAAACTACCATTCCTTCTTCTAATGCTATATCACTTGGAGCGTTTGCTATTCTTTGTGGTCCTTCATGGACATTTAGGAAAAATCCTACTCCATGACCTGTTCCGTGTTTAAAGTCTAGTCCTTCTTTCCATAGTGGATATCTACATACTGAGTCCAAAGCCTGTCCTGTAGTTCCTTCTAAAAATTTCATATCTACAAGGTTTATATGTCCCTTTAGCGTTAGAGTATAGTCTCTCTTTTCTTCATCTGTCAATTCTCCTAGAGCTACAGTTCTTGTAATATCAGTAGTTCCATCCATATACTGTCCGCCAGAATCTACCAGGTACATTCCCTTAGGCTCTAGAACTGAGAAAGAATCTTCACTTGCAGAGTAATGTGCCATAGCTGCATTTGGTCCATAAGCTGATATGGTTCCAAAGCTTGGTTCTACAAACAAATCTTGTTCTTTTCTAAAGTTTTCTAATTTACTTTCAGCTGAAAGTTCAGTTATTTCTTCCCTACCAATTGTTTGATCTATCCAATATAAGAACTTAACCAAAGCAGCTCCATCTTTTATATAGGCATTTCTTTGGTTTCTTATTTCTGTTTGGTTCTTATTAGCTTTTAATTTAGTAGTTATGTCCATTTGATCTATTACCTGGATTTCTTTATCTATTGCTTTAAATAACCATCTGTTTATTCTGCTCTTATCTAGAACAACCTTCTTATCAACGTCTATAGCTTCTACAAAATTAAATATCTCATCATAATCTTTAATCTCAATACCATTTTCATTTAAAAACTCTCTTACATCTGAATTTATCTTGGCCTCATCTAAAAATATATACGCACCCTCCTTATCTATAGCAGCATAGGCTATAACAACAGGATTATAGGATATATCATTGCCCCTTATATTAAAGGTCCAGGCTATATCATCAAGACTTGAAATTAAAAATACATCTGCATCTTTTTCGTTCATCTTAATTCTTACCATGTCTATCTTTTCTTGCGGAGTAAGTCCAGCATACTTTACATCTAGCTTAAAAGCTTCTCCCTTAGGAAGAGCTGGTCTATCCGTCCAGACTTCTCCAACCAGGTCAAATTCATCTATAAATTTAATCGATTTTTCTTTAAGTGTATCTTCTAGTTTTTCAACTTCTTTTTGGGCAAATAACTTGCCATCAAATCCTAGTGTATTATCTTTTTCTAGGTTTTCCCTCAACCAATCAGCAAATTTAGGAACATCTTTTTCACCCATCTTCATAAGAGTGTATTCTGATCCTTCTAATTCATTTGCAGCTTGAATAAAATATCTTCCATCGGTCCAAAGCAGTGCTTTATGAAGAGTTATAACAGCTATGCCTGCAGAACCTGTAAATCCTGATATAAAGTTTCTGCCCTTGTAATGCTCTGCTACATACTCGGAGTTATGAGGATCTGTAGTTGGAACTACATAGGCATCCATTCTTTTTTCTTTCATTAATTCTCTTAATTTTTTAAGTCTTTCGTTTATATTCAAAAGTATTCCCCCTCTTGTTTTAACTTTAATTATACTATAAGAGTTTGTAAATTACTATGATTTAAGATTATATCTTCTGCAGAGAAAGTTTAATAAGAAATATATATTGATAAAGCTTTAGATTTTTTAGCTTAATATTTCTTTATTAAAGATTTAATCCTCATTATTTATAACTAAGTATAATATTACAAACAGATTTATTTTTAAAATCCTCCTATTTATTATCTATTTGGCAGAAAATATAAATTTAAGATATAATAGATCTAATGAGAATTCTCAATATAAACTATCCTTAAAGGAGAAAACTATGAAAAATAGCTTATGCAAAGTTTTAAATATAGATTTATATAGAAAAGAAGTAATATCTTTTGTTGGCGGTGGTGGTAAAACGACGGCTATGTTCGCTCTAGCTGACGAGCTTAA
>NZ_JARIEF010000014.1 GCF_029266915.1 Tissierella sp.
TAGTAAGCAAAAATAGATATGAATTAATAAATAAAAGAGTCTTTAGTGGAGTATATTCATCAAGCGAAGATCTATGGTTGGAAGTAGCAGATTATATAGATGAAGCTTACGATATGGATAAAATAGAGAAAATATATCTATCAGGTGATGGTGCAAATTGGATAAAACAAGGCTTGGGCTGGATAAACAAATCAGAATATGTGCTAGATAGATTTCATTTATCTAAATATGTAAAGAAGGCTGTAGCTCATGTGCCTCATTTAACGCATTCTCTATGGAATTATATAAATAGGCTAGAAATAGAAAATGTAAAAGAACTCTTTAAAGTGATTTTAGAATTAACAGAAGCTGATACAAAGAAAGAAGCTGTTAAAGATTCAAGAAGATACATTGTAAATAATTGGCAAGGAATTAAAAACCAATACAATGATGACTATATAGGATGCAGTGCAGAAGGCCATATAAGCCATATATTATCAGACAGACTAAGTTCTAGACCTCTTGGATGGTGTAAAGAGGGAGTCGACCAAATGGCAAGACTGAGGGCGTTTAAAACTAACGGTGGAAATGTATATGATCTATTTAATCAAAGAAGAAATGAACAATTAAAAGAAGAAAGAATCTTGAAATTGAGCAAGAAAGATATTAATAAAAAAATAATAAGAAAAACAGCAAATGAAGTTATTGGTAATATACCAATTTTATCAGATGGTAGAACTACAGGATTGGGTCAGATATTGAAGTCTTTTAGAGGAGCCTAAATTTAATATCTAAATATTGGAATACTTTTATTTATAAAACCCAAAGTAACTTGACACTATCGAAGTTAAATCTTAATTGGCATTTTGATTGACCAGGTAGTATAATATCTAGTTACAATTACTGAGATAAAAGGGTATAATAATATTAAATTAATGAATATAAGTATAATTAAGTGAGCTAATAATCTCAGCAGGGTGTTTGAAAATCTCAGTATAAAATCCTTACATTATCTAGAAAAAAATTATAGACATAAAAGGAAGGAGTTAAAAGATGAGATACAAGATAAAATATATAATAAGATTAGGCACTATTGAAGACTCTCTTTTAAAAGAATTGCAAGAGTATATGATAGGTCTTGGAGTTTTATTTAAAAATAACAATTTTATCTTAGATAAATATAGTCGCTATGAGCATGATGATGAAGATGACTATGATCCTGAAAGTGAGTTTATCTATTATGATTCACCAGAACATAGGAAGCTGTTAGAGTTTTTTTACCAGAAGGGGCTAAAGATTAATTATAATATTATAAAAAATAGTTTTCCACTTATTTACTATGATAAGAAAGATTACGAAAGGGCTGAATATATAATGTTATATCTAGTTGCCTACTCAAGTAATCTTTCTGAAGAATCTATAGATATAAATAATAGTAGATTTAAATCAAAACCTGTAACAGAAGAATTTATTATTTTTGATAATGAAGAAGAACTAGTTTGTGATAGGAATATAGTGAAAAAAATTCAGTTTCAAGAATATATAAATGAATTATTGAGTATTTATTTTATTAGTAAACCATTTGCAGAATTCCTGCTAAAGCATAAGTTTACAGGATTTAAATTATCTCCAGTAAGAAAAATTAATAGTGATAAAATTTTGTTTTACCAGATGAAGATAACTAATATTATCAAGCAGCCGAGTTTAGCAACTGAAGTATCTTTACTCTACAGTAATAAAGAATTTATTTATCCAAGTAAAGACTCAATATTTTATGAATATTATCGAAAAACATATGATATAGCTATCTATAATGATGAGTATGCTAAAAATAATTTTAAAGATTTTAATTTAACTTATAATGCCTACGAAAGATCTCATTATGAAACTGGTAGTTTTAATGAGGTAATTAAGTTTCTAACTAGAAGTGAGCTTATAGTGAGTAAAAGATTTATGCTGCTTGCAAAACATTATAAGGCTAAGATGGGAACTGTTCCAGTGTATACAGATAGGACTATAGATATAACTCAGGATTTTTTAGATCAAGAGATTAAAGAGCTTATTAAAAAATGTGAAGTTTAAATAAGGTATTAAGATAAAGTTTAAAAATGATGCTGGATTTTATTGTAATGTTTAGTGCTTTATCCCCGCAATGCTATTGCGTGGTATAATTACCCTATTAATTGCTCCAAATTATTTCATGTTTGGTAAGGACGTATAAGCATGGAATATACTCTACCTCTATAGGTACAAGTTGTTTTTATCAATAGTATTTTTAGATTTAATATAATTAAGCTATAATAAGATTATCTTAAGAGAATGATATATGATTTTAAAGTTTGCTAAATTAAAATGTTTTATTATAAAAAAATTATAATTTAAGTGTATTAAATTGTATCGAAGGAGGAAAAATTATAAAACTCAACATTGGAACACTTATGTTTGTATTAAGTTTAATACTTGGAACTCAAGTTATTGCTCTTTTTGTTCAATATAAAGTTAATAAAGCCTATAAAGGCATCGGAGATTGGTTAATTGGTTCCAGCCTAATGGCACTAGGTTTTATTCTTATGCCATTAGTATCAATAAAAGGCCTTGAAAAAATCGCTAGAATTGCAAATCCACTTTTAATTATAGGACATATATTTTTTTATATAGGAATTAAAAAATTTCTTAATAGAAAAGTAAATAAATGGATTCCAATTTCAATTTTTATACTCTTTAACATGTTCTATTATTACAATATGTATATAGATAATAATGTTTCTATTCGTACACTTGCAATAAGCACTGCTATTGCAACTATTTCTCTATTGATAGCTTATGAACTTTTCTTTAAAAGTGATAAAGTTTTATCTAGCTCATCTAAATTTACCTCTGCTGTTTTTTTTATTTATGGAGTCTTCTATATAGGACGTATTTTTTTGACCGTAATTTTAGATCCTGCAAATTCATATATTGATTTAAGTTTAAGTATTACCGCCACAGTTATTATATCTATAATTATTAGTAATTTATGGACTCTTGGTTTGATAATCATGATAAATCAGATGTTGAATATAGAAAACCATTTAGAAAAAAATAAATTACAATTGATTTTTGATACGAATATAGATGCTCAATTGATAACAAAACTAGATGATGGTTTTATTGTTGAAGCCAATGAGGAATTTTATAAATTAAGCGGTTACTCCAAAGATGAAGTTATTGGACAATATGCCAAGAATAGTAGCTTTTGGAATAATCCTGAAGATCGTAAGACTTTCATAGCAGAGATAAATGCTAAAGACTCTTGTGAGAATATGTAGTTTATTTTCCAAAGAAAAGATGAAAGTAGATTTGCAGGGATGATATCAGCTAAAATAATCATGATACATTCAATAACTCATATTATTAGTGTAATTCGTGATATAACTGAGAGGAAAGAGTTTGAAAATGTACTTATAGAGAGTGAAGAAAAATATAGGTCTATACTTAATGCTTCACCTGATGATATAACTATTACAGATTTATCTGGAAAGATTTTAATGATATCTCCAGCAGCTAAAGAAATGTTTGGTTACGAATCAGATTTTGATGATTTTATAGGTATGCAACTGCTTGATTTTTTAGTGCCTGAGGATGTTGAGAGAGCAACACTTAATATGTTAGAAATGAGTAAAGATGTTAAGCGAAGTACAAATGAATATCGTGCAATCCGTCAAGATAGGAGTATATTTGATGTTGATGTAAATAGTGGTTTTGTTTATAATGCAAATGGGCAACTTGATAAGATTGTATCTATTGTTAGAGATATTACAAAAAGAAAACTAATTGAATCAGAGATGAAAGAGCTAGTTAATCAACTTGAAATAGAAAGAATACAGCTCAACTTAATTCTATAACAGATAGTTTAACAGGACTATTTAATCGAGGATATTTTGATGATACTCTTAGGATAGAGTTTTCTAGATTAGGGCGTTCTAAGTCTATGCTATCTTTGATTATGCTAGATATTGATAATTTTAAGAAGTTTAATGATACCTATGGACATTTAGCTGGAGACAAGTGTATACAAGCAATTTCAAGTATATTAAAAACTAATATCGAAAGAGTTTCTGATGTTGCCGCGAGATATGGTGGGGAAGAATTTATTATTATATTGCCTGGAACAGATGAAAATGGTGCAAAAGCTTTGGCAGAAAGAATCAGAAGAGCTATTGAAGACCTTGCGATACCACATTTGGGATCAGATACTGAAAAAAGTGTTACAGTTAGTATAGGCATTGTAACTATTTATCCTGCTAATTTATTATCGCAAGACGAGGCTTTAAAGCTAGTTGATGAAGCACTATATTGTGCAAAAGAAAAAGGTCGTAACTGTTGTGTTTACAACTCTGTTATGACTAATGAAAAAAGATTTTAAAGATAAAAATATTAATCTAGTCTAAATGAAAAACATTACCAAAATAGAAACAGAATAAATTTATATTAGGCTAATTACTGGCAGTAACCAGTTAGAGTAAATAAAAAAAGCATCTTCTAATTGAAGATGCTTTTTTTATAGATATAAGTTATATATCTGATATAATAAAATATAAACAAGTAAATATTGTAAAGGTTTAATAATAAAAATTAAAAAAAGGGGGTAAGCTGCTAATAGGATTAGATATTATGAAAATGATATGTTTTTTATAAATCCTTAGCGGCATTAAAATGAATAAAAATATATTTAGCAAAAAAACTAGAAGATTGTTAGGATTATTTGCTTTTATTACTACTGGAGGAGGATTAATACTTTCAACCGCAATAAATGAGAGGAATTTCTATAAAACAGAAATATTAATAATTTTCGGATGTTTCTATGCCATAAGCTTGGTTGATCATTTTAAAACAGTAGTAGAAATAGATGGAAAAGCAAAGATTGATAAACACAATTTTTATATACTCCTATGTTGCTTTATAGGTGTCACTTTGACCTGGTATATAAATCATAAGATGGGATACGGCGCAGTTATTGCCAATGGATTGGTAGGAGTCATGGCCGCAATATTTCTTCCCAACGATTTAGCTGGAATAACCTATACATCATCCTTTATTGGAATGAGTTCACTGGCAGTAGTACCTAATATTGCTTCAGCTATACTAGCAAGCATTATAGTTGGAATGATTCTGCTAACTACGGTGGAAATTTATGCAGGTATAGGAGGAAAGGGTGGAACTACAGCAGCTCTATCTACAATAATAACTAAAGCAATTATAAGAATATTTGTATAGGAGTGATTTAATGGAGGAAATTTATATCTTAATAATATCAATAGTTGCAGGTGTTGCAACTTATATAGTTTCTCATATTTTAGAGAGAGGAGCAGTTATAGCCTCGGCTATAATAACCTTAGTAGCTGGTCTTATGCTACCTCACTTTTTCCCTGTAATAGGAGGGACATTGGCAGTTGCAGCGGCTTGTTCTTCTTATGCCGGAATGATTTCTCTGGAAAATGCTTTAAATCTTTTAGAAATGGCAGTAATATCCCTTATGACCGGAATATTGTTTATAGCAGCTAGAACAGCCTACCCTGGTATTGGCGGAAGACTTGGTACTATTGCAGCTATTTCATGTTTTGCTTGGCTGGGATTTAAAAAGGTGTTTGTAGGTTTAGATCAAAAAACTTAAGAAAACTTAGTATATAAAATTAAAATATAAGGATAAATGGGGTGCAGCTTATGAAGACTAATAGGACAAAATTAATAGCCTACCTTGGAATGGCAGCTCTTTTAGCCAGCATGATAGTAGGACTCTTAGGTTATTCTAATAGGGCAAATGATATTGAAGATATTAAAAATCAATTGTTAAGAAGACATGTAGAAAACAATATAAATCTCACAATGCGTTACATAAACAACTCTTATGGGACCTTGACTCAAGGAGATGAGACCCTGCTTGATAGTGAGGGAGAAAGTATAGAAGGAAGGTTTGGTGTAGTTGATGCTGTTTTAGAGGACTTAGGTGATAAATCAACTATATTTGTTAAGGTTAATGATAGATTTAAAAGAATTTCAACAAATATTATGTCTGATAAAAACGAAAGAGCCATGGGAACTTTTTTAGGAAGCGGTCATAATGCTTATCAATCAGCTATAAATGGTAAGTTATATATAGGCGAGGCGGAGATATTAGATGAAAACTACTATACTGCCTACCAACCTATTAAAGATAAAAACAAAAATGTAATAGGACTCTTATTTGTGGGAATGCCTACAAAAATGTTAGACAATATTACCAAGGTTCATGATGAAGAAAACAACAGAACTAATATTTTAATTATAGTGCTTAGAGCTGTTTCACTAGGCTCATTGATTGCTTTAGTTAGTGCTTCAATGATTGGTAACAAGGCTGAGACTTCTGTTTCAGATGAAAAAAAATAAAACAAGTAACAAAAATCTCTAAAATCTTATTTTAGGGATTTTTGTTTTATAATTTATAAAGATGAAATATTCTAGATAAGATGATAAACTATAAGTTCGTGTATAATTTTAACCTAGCATTTACTATGAAGGAAAAAAATCAGAAAAAATTCATTTAAAATATTTAAATAAATAATTGAGTAAATGAAAGTTTAAGGAAAAATACAGATATAAACCTTAATATAGATAAAAAGTAGATTAATATTAGGATTTTATAAAATAGATATAACATAGGAGTGATTTATTATTAATTTTAAGATGCCACAATTCACATACCCAGATTTTTCAGATCAAAGGTTTAAAAATTCAAAAGAAATATCTCTTGTAAAAGCAGATCAAGATGGCGTAGCACCAGATAACTTTTATCTGACAACCCATATGCCGACATTCTATTACTATAGAGGAAAATGGATATTGCCAGAATATAACTCGCTTCATTGCGTAGCTATATTAAATGAAGATAGGATTGAGATAAAAGAGTTAAGAAATATTAAGACGGGTGACTTAGTAGTAAGAGGAAGGACTAAAGATGGATCA
>NZ_JARIEF010000018.1 GCF_029266915.1 Tissierella sp.
GACTTATGTCTATAGCCTTTTTAGGTTTCAATGGTCTTGTATAGGAGGGGTAAAAAATGGAAATTATAATTAAACCTATATTAGTAACAGGAGGACTTGGATTATTATTTGGAATACTTTTATCTATAGCATCCAACGTATTTGCAGTAGTTATAGATCCTAAAATTGGTGCAGTTCTTGATGCTCTTCCAGGGGCAAACTGTGGAGCTTGTGGTTTTCCAGGTTGTGAAGGACTAGCTGGAGCCATAGCTGAAGGAAAGGCACCCGTAAATGCTTGTCCTATAGGAGGGCAGGAGGTAGCTGATAATGTAGCAGACATAATGGGTCTTCAAGGTGCAAATGTTGCAAAAAATGTTGCAGTTGTGCTTTGCCAGGGAGATAATGATAAGGCAAATATAAAATATCATTATGAAGGAATCAATGACTGTAGAGTTCAAAGTAGATTGTCTGATGGATGCAAGTCATGTACATATGGATGTCTGGGCTGTGGAACTTGCTATGATGTTTGTCCTTTTGATGCAATAGATATGATAAATGGATTAGCGGTTATAAATAAAGATAAATGTACAGCTTGTATGAAGTGTATAGATATTTGTCCAAAGAAAATAATAGAATTAGTTCCTTACGATAATAATTACATTGTAAAATGTAAAAGTGAAGATAAGGGAAAAGTTGTTAGACAAAATTGTTCTATAGGATGTATAGGATGTAAGATATGTGTTAAGAATTGTCCGGTAGATGCAATCGACTTTGATAATGCTTTAGCTGTTATAGATTATGAAAAGTGTATAAACTGTGGGATTTGTGAAGAAAAATGTCCTACAAAATGTATAACTGTTCATCAAAATAAAGTTATAGCTCCAGAAAAAGAAGAAGCGCTTGTATAAAAAAATATAGAAGAAAAGTTATATCAAAAAACTAATATAGTCCATGGATTATATTAGTTTTTTATTTTAAAAATCTGAAACACATGTTTATCTATATACCTAGGTTTGCATAAAGTTTTTCTTAATTGTAACTTGTAAAAAAAAAGTTTAAATGGTAAACTATAGTAAGTATAATATGAAATAAAGTAAATCTAAAGGATGTTAAAGATGACAAAGGGAGATAAAGTTTTAATAGTTTTTGTTGTAGTTTTGACATTGATTTCTTTAGGATTTATAAAAAAGCAAGCTCTCTCAGATGAGAAAAAATTTATAAGTATTCAGGTAAATGGTGAACAGGTAAAAAAGATAATATTCGACAAATCCATTATCGGAAAAAAGTTTGCTATTGAAAGTGAATACGGATATAATTTAGTAGAAATCGGAGATGAAGAAGTCAGAGTTATAGAAGCAAGTTGCCCGGATAAAGTAGATGTGAAACAAGGTTTTATTTCTAAAATAGGTGAGAGTATTATCTGCCTTCCAAATAGAATGGTAATAGAAATAAAAGGTATAGAACAAGAGGAACAGATAGATATTATGAATTATTAGGAAGAGATAGAATGAATAATTTAAAAAAGAATATATTTTTATCGATATTAGTTTCTATTGGACTTGCCTTAAGTGTTCTAGAAGCCTCGATACCTCTGCCGGTTGCAATTCCTGGAGCACGTCTTGGTTTATCAAATATGGTGGTGCTTATAACTTTAGTTGTATTTGGATTCAAAGAAGGATTAATTGTATCGAGTCTTAAAAGTATTGTACTTATGCTTGTAACTGGAAGTGTTTCAAGTTTTATATATAGCTTTTCTGGAGCTATAATCAGCTGCATTGTTATGTATATAGTGTATAAAAACTTTAGCAAGATCTTTAGCATAATAGGGGTCAGTATTTTTGGCGCACTGTCTCATAACTTTGCTCAAGTGACTGTAGCTAGTATTATGCTAAATAACTCTAGAATATATACTTACTTGCCTTTTTTAATGTTAACTAGCATTTTTACTGGATATTTTGTAGGCCTTTCATCGATATATATTATCCGTAATTTAAAGAAGAACTTTAGTGTCTTACTAAAAATTAATTAAAAAGGAAGAAAAATGAAACCAATAATATTAGCATCATCTTCACCTAGAAGAAAAGAAATATTTGATCGATATAACTTTGATTATAAGATTATAAAACAAGATATTGAAGAAATAGTCACAGAAGAAGACACACCCGAGCAGCTTGTTATGAGCCTTAGCTTTAGAAAAGCTCATAGCATAGCTAAGTCGAATCCTAAAGCTATAGTAATAGCAGCAGATACGGTGGTTGTCTATAGAGGTAAGATTCTCTCTAAGCCTAAAGACAAGGAAGATGCTTTTAGAATGTTAGAGAGTTTAAGTGGAGAAACTCATGAAGTTATAACGGGAATAAGTATAATAAATGAAGAGACAAACACAAAGATAGTTGACTGGGAGAAAACAAAAGTGAAATTTAGAGAATTAAATAAAGCTACTATAGAGACATATATATCTTCAGGAGAACCCTTTGATAAAGCTGGTTCTTATGGAATACAAGCAATAGGGGCTCTATTAGTTGAAAAAATAGATGGTTGCTATTTAAATGTGGTAGGTATGCCTTTAGTGAAACTAGATAAGTTACTTAATAAATATTTTGACATAAGTATTATAAATATGAATAGGTAGGTGTTTATATGGATAATGCAGTTGATTTTGAAAGAAAGTATACTTTAAAGGAAATGCCAGTAAGCGAAAGACCAAGAGAAAAGCTTGTGAACTACGGAGCAGAAAGATTGTCTAACGCAGAACTTATTGCTCTTATAATAAGAACCGGTCACAGAGATGATACTGCGGTAGATGTAGCAAACCGGATACTATCTATAGATGAAAAGGGACTGAGTCACTTAACCAATATATCTATAAGAGAATTGACGAAGATAAAAGGTATTGGAATTTGTAAAGCCTCTCAAATAATAGCAAGTATTGAAATAGGAAAGAGAATAAATAGATGGTCAGCCCAGGAAAAAATAAAAGTTACTTCACCTGATATATTGGTAAATTTAGTATCAGATGAAATGAGGTTTTTAAATAAAGAACATTTTAATATAGCTATATTAGATACTAAAAATCAAATATTGTCTATAGAAAATATATCTGTTGGAACTTTAAATGCTTCAATTGTTCATCCAAGAGATGTTTTTCATGCCGCAATAAATAAAAGCGCAAACTCAATTATTTTGTTACATAATCATCCAAGTGGCGATCCTGCTCCTAGTGATGAAGATATTAATATAACTTCAAGACTGGTAGATGCAGGAGACTTGATTGGCATAAAAGTATTGGATCATATAATAATTGGTGATAATAGATATGTAAGTTTTAAAGAAAAGAATTTAATTTGAATGTTGAAGGGAGAAAATAAATGGGAGTTTTCAGTTTTTTTAATAAAGATATGGGGATAGATTTAGGAACAGCTAACACACTAGTATATGTAAAGGGTAGAGAAATAGTAACGAGAGAACCTTCAGTAGTTGCTATCCAAACGGAGACTAGACAGGTGCTGGCAGTAGGGGAAGAAGCAAAAAAAATGATAGGTAGAACACCAGGAAACATTATAGCGATTAGACCATTAAAAGATGGAGTTATAGCTGATTTTGATGTTACTCAAAGTATGCTCAAGCATTTTATAAAATCAGCATATAAGAGAAGATCACTTTTTCAGCCTAGAGTTGTAGTTTGTGTTCCAAGTGGTGTGACCGAGGTAGAAAAAAGAGCAGTAGAAGAGGCCGCAATTCATGCAGGAGCCAGAGAAGCTTATCTTATAGAAGAGCCAATGGCAGCAGCTATTGGAGCGGGTCTTCCAGTACAAGAACCTACAGGAAGTTTGATTGTAGATATTGGAGGAGGAACAACAGAAGTTGCTGTTATTTCTCTTGGAGGAATAGTAACAAGCAGATCTATCAGAGTAGGTGGAGATGAACTAGATGAGTCTATAGTAAGTTACATTAAAAAAGAATATAGCTTGATGATAGGTGAGAGAACAGCGGAAGAGATAAAAATCAATATAGGTTCAGCTGACGGCGGAACTGAAAAGAGAGTTATGGATATAAGAGGAAGAGATCTTATAAGCGGACTTCCTAAGACTTTAGAAATAACTTCAGATGAAATATACGAAGCTTTAAGAGAACCGGTTTATAATATTATAGAGGCTATCAAAATAACTCTTGAAAAAACTCCACCAGAACTTGCTTCAGATATAATTGAACAAGGTATAATGTTAACAGGTGGTGGTGCCCTTCTTGACGGAATAGATAGACTGATAATGGAAGAAACAGGAATGCCAGTTAAAATAGCAGATGAGCCACTTGATTGTGTAGCTATTGGAACAGGACTTGCGCTGGATAATATAGAAGTGCTTAAGAAAACTCTATACAGCAGTAAAAAATTAAGATAACAGGTGATGGAATGTATTTTTTCAAGAAATACAAAAATAGAATGATAGTAGGAACAGTTGCTGTCATTCTTATTATTATAATTGGTTCAACAAACAATAGAATTGGAGATATTACAAGAGGGGAAAACTTTCTGGGTAATATCTTTAATCCTATAAATAAACTCTTCTACAGTGTTGGAAATAAAATCTCTCATTCACTAGGCAATGCAGGAGATTTATTTACTTTACAAGAAGATAAGGAAAAGTTGGAGACCGAAGTTTTAAAATTAAAAGATAAAAATAGGAGTTTAGAAAATATAATTGCTAAATCAGATTTTCTTAAAGCAGAAGCTGAAATATTAAAAACTACTGACAAAAACTTAGTTCCAGCCCAGGTTACTAGTAAAGAACCAGGAAACTGGTATAACAAGTTTATGATAGATAAAGGCACAAAGCATGGAGTCAAAAAAGGAACAGTAATAATACAAGGGATAGAGTCTGAAGATGGAGTAATACAAGAAGGACTCATAGGTATAGTTATAGATGCGGGAGACAATTGGGCTCAAGTTTCTAGTTCTATTGATGAGCAAAATAGTGTGTCTTTTAAAATAATAAGAACACAAGATGGCGGAATAATTAAGGGAAGTTTTGATAGCACTATGGAAGGCTATTTGTTTGACAGAAAAGCAGATGTTACAATTGGAGATGAACTCTACACTTCCGGACTTGGAAAGGCCTATAAGAAAGATCTATATATAGGAAAAGTAGAAGATGTTATCCAATTAGAAGAAGAACTTATGAAGAAGATTGTTGTAAAACCAGCTATTGATTTTAAAAAAATATATAAAGTTTTTGCAATAATAGAATGATATGGGGGATATAAGTGTTAGTTATTTTTATGATTATAATAATTATATCAAATTTAATATTGCAAGGAAGCGTTCTGCCTTTTTTTGATTTCTTAGTTTTTTTACCAAATCTAGGTTTGATTTCTGTAGTTGTAATTTCCATATTTGAGGGGAAATACTATGGAGCTTTTTTTGGTCTTTTCATGGGCTTGCTTCAAGATGCCTTGTTTGCAGATGTTATAGGGGTAAATGCACTAATCTTTTTTCTAATAGGTTATGCTTTAGGATTTTTAAAAGATTCATTAAACAATGAAAATTTAATCCTACCTATTATTTTTACAGCTCTGGGAACTATAATTTATAATGCTATGTACTCACTATCAATGTATTTCTTATCTAAAGATATATCGCTTGAGATAGCATTTGAAAGAATTTTTTCTATTGAGATTCTTTATAATTGTATCTTGGCATTTGTTTTTTATAAAATATTTGTAAAATTCTTTCGTACTAATTCTCTTAATTTCGGAAGGCGATAAGGTGGTAAATTATGGATTTAAAAGATAAAATAACCAACAGGTTCAACATAATAATGGCTGTAATTGTTGTTATGATAATTGCACTGTCTTTGAGATTGGCTGTTTTGACTATAGCTCAAGGAGAATATTATAGGGATCTGTCTGATAATAAAATAATAAAAAATGTATATAAGGCACCTATTAGGGGCGAGATAAAAGACAGAAATGGTAAACTTCTAGCTGGAAACAAGCCATCTTTTACAGTACAGATGTTAAAAGATCAGGTAAATAAATTGGAAACAGAAGAAAAAAATAAAGTTTTTTTAGATTTAATAAGATTTTTAGAAGAAGATGGAGCACCCTACATAGATGATTTTCCAATAGTGCTAAACCAGTTAAAATATATTGATGAAGCCGATTATGATAGAGAACTCTATAGCCCTATAGATAAAATAGTAGATATAATTGCAGAAAAAGAATTGTTGGGAGAAGTTTTAGAGTTAACATATGTTGATGAGTCTTATCCGGAACATTATGATTTTATTGTTATAAATAGAGCTATAAATGCCTTAAAAGATAAAGGTATAGATATGCCTGTAGAAACGGATATTTTAGATGATAAACTTAATATTGAATTTAATGAAGAAAAAGATATAGAAACTTTTAAAAAAGAAAATAATTTATCTGCTGGAGATACACCAATGACTTCAGTTTTAAAACTAATAGCAGATGATAAGGCGGTTGTTAAAAAAGTTGTAGACCATTCTATCTCTAGAAAATTGGTATACGATTTACTCCATGCTAAAGGGTTGATCGAAAACATAGAACTAGATGACTTTTCTATATCTTTTGAAGAAGAATATGTAGATCATAAAAGAAAAATGATGAATAGTTTTTCTGAAATTACAAAAGATTCATCAGCAGAAGATGACTTTATAAATATGTTTTATAATACATCAATAAAGAATTTTTTACAATCAAGTGTTAAAAAAGAAACTAAAGGTAAGAAAGAAGAATTTATATTTCCAGGTGAAATACTTTTTGATTCTTTAGAGAAAGCTAAGATAAATATTCCAGTAGAAATAAAAACATCAAATGATGGAACAGTAGAATATCAGTACACTGACAAAAAAAATTCAAGTGAAGTTCCAGCTATTGATTTTCTGATAGAGAGAATAGGTAGAACTGAAACATTTAAAGAGTTTATGCTTGCAGATCAGATAAGACCTCTTGCTCAGAAACAACTCTTAAGTGATGGAGTAAATCCTAAAATCTCAGTATCTGAGGGCTATGAATATGTAAGTATCAATAACTTAAAAGAATTTTATTCTGGAAATAAGATAAAAGAGGGAAGCAGCGTAGAAGAAGCTTTTAAGCAGCTTAGGAAAAAATATAAAATAGATGAAAAACTGAGCACATATGAAGTAAGAGCTATATTTGTAATGTATAATCAGTTGATAAAACAAGGATATTTAGCTTATCAACCTATATATATAGCTTATGGAATAAAAGAATCTACTGTAGCCAAGATAGAGGAAAGTATGGTAAACACTGAAGGAATAAATATAAATATAGAACCTGTTAGGTATTATCCACAAGGTAAGCTAGCAGCTCATATGTTAGGTTACTTGGGAAAAATAAGTCAGCCCAATGAAATAAAAGAATATATTGATGAAAAGAAATATTCTCCTAGTAGTTTAATTGGTAAAACGGGTATTGAACAGAGTTTTGAAGCTAACTTAAAAGGACAAGGTGGAATTAAGAAACTGGAAGTAGACTCCTCTGGAAACAGCACTCATACGCTAGAAGAAGAGAAATCTATTCCGGGAGATAACTTGTATTTGACTCTTGATATGGATGTACAGAGAGTCGCAGAAGAATCGCTTGAAAAGACCTTAAAAGAGCTTCAAAGAGGTGGAACCTATACCAGTAAATGGGGAGACTTTAAATTTGGTACAAATAAAGGCAAGGGAAGACCTTATGTAAATGCTACATCAGGAGCGACTGTAGCGATAGATATTAAGACTGGGAAAGTGATTGCAAGTGCAAGTTTTCCTTCATATGATCCAAACTTATTTTCTACTGGAATAAACAGTACTGACTGGGAAAGTCTGTTTCCTGAAGATGAGAAAGATACTCTGGCTCCAAGACCCCTTTATAATATTGCAACTCAAACTGCCGTATCACCTGGTTCTACATTTAAGATGATAACTGGACTTGCAGGACTTGAGAAAGGACTGAGTGCTGATTATGCAATAAGAGATATGGGATTTGTTGAAATTGGAGATAGGCCCTTTAACTGTTTGCTTTGGACAACTTCAAGACGAACTCATGGCTATGAGAACATATACGACGCCTTGAGAGATTCATGTAACTATTATTTCTATACTCTAGCAATGGGACAAAACCAAAAAACAGGTGAAGGTATTCCAATAAAGCTAGAAATTGAAGATATAATAGATATGAGCAATAAATTTGGTTTAAGTGAAAAAACAGGAATAGAGATAAATATTCCATCAGAATCTTCAGGAACTGTTCCAAATCCGGACAGGAAAATTGCAAATACTAAGGCTATTTTAAAGAGAATATTAGATTCTCAGATAGAAAAAACATTTAAAAAGGATTTTGAATATACTCCCGAAGATAAGGAAGAGGCAATAGATGAGATAATTTCTTGGCTGGAGTATGATGTGCCTTTAACCTATACTCAAGTTATGAAAAAACTTATAGATTTAAACATAGATCCAGATGCTAAAATAACTCATGGAGCCAAGTCTACATCGGAAGATATTGCCAGCGCTATAACTTTTACTTATGTAAATTTTGCAGGCTGGAATATAACAGATACTCTTAGGGTTACTATAGGTCAGGGACAAAATGGCTACACTCCAATACAAGTTGCCAATTATGTTGCAACCCTTGCTAACGGAGGCTATAAACATAAACTGACCTTGATTGACAGTATAAAAAACTATAGCAATACAGAAACAGTTTATGAGTATAAAGAAGAATCAGAGCGAATAGAGCTCAAGGATTATGGAAACTTAGAAGATATAAAAAAAGGAATGCTTAAAGTAACTAAAGAAGGTGCTTATAGATCTGTATTTGAAAAACTTCCAGTTGATGTCGGAGGTAAAACAGGTACTGCTGAAAATGATAGTATAAATCCAAGCACTCAAGAAAAATATGATGATTTTTCTTGGTTTGTAGGATTTGCACCTTATGATGACCCTCAGATAGCTGTAGCTACTGTAATCTTCCAGGGAGGAAGCGGAGGATATTCAGCTCCGATGACCAGGGACATCATAGCAGAATATTTAGGACTCAATAAGGGTGAAGAAGAAGAAATGACTCCTTATGAAAACTCGCTTAAAAGATAGTTTTTAAAATAATTCTAAATTGCTTTAATATAAACGTACGTTTTATATTAATTTGACATTGTTTATAGTATAATGAAAATGGTATTATAGAGGAGGATTATTATTGGCTAATCCAATTATTAAGTTTAAAGGAGTACATGAAGGATTGCTTATAACTATAGAAGGCTCTGATATAGAACTTATAAAAGAAGAGTTGGATAAAAAGATAAGTGAAACCTCTAAGTTTTATCAAGGTATTAGATTTCTAGGAGTAGAGAGCAAGTCTCTGACTCAAGAAGAAATCTTGGATTTAAACTTATTATTAAGATATAAATATGAGCTTGATATAAGTTTAAAAGATATATTTAAAGATGTATTTCATCATTCAGAAGAAAAAACCTATAAAAAAGATGAAAAAGATAGTGAAAACTTTATAAATGAAATGCAAGAAGAAATGACTAAGTTTATTTATGGGACACTTAGATCTGGACAAGAAGTAGCATATGAAGGGCATGTAGTTGTTGTAGGAGATGTAAACCCAGGTGCAGTTATAAAAGCAAATGGAAATGTAGTTATACTTGGAAATCTAAGAGGTATAGTTTATGCAGGACTTGGAGGAGATAGAAGCTCCATAATTGCAGCTTATAAGTTGCTTGCAAGTCAGCTCAGGATATGTGATGTTATAGGAAGAGCACCTGATGAAACAGAGTTCCACTATAAGGTTCCAGAAATTGTAAGACTTAAAGATGGAAAACTAGAAATTGAACCTTATTTACCTAATCGATAAGAAAAAGTGTTTACTCGAAAGGAAGGATAATATATGCAAAATGAACATGAGGGAACAGCTATAGTAATAACCTCTGGAAAAGGAGGAGTAGGAAAAACTACTACAAGTGCAAATATTGGTACGGCGCTTGCCATGTTAGATAAATCAGTAGTTGTAGTTGATGCCGATATTGGACTTAGAAACTTAGATGTTGTTATGGGCCTGGAAAATAGAATAGTATATGATATAGTTGATGTAGTAGAAAAAAATTGCAGATTAAAACAAGGTCTTATAAGGGATAAAAGATTTGAAAAACTTTTCCTACTTCCAGCAGCTCAAACAAAAGATAAATCAGCTATTCAACCAGCGCAGATGGTAGAACTTGTAGGAGAGTTGAAGAAGGAATTTGATTTTATAATAATAGATTCACCTGCAGGTATAGAACAAGGGTTCCAATATTCTATAGTAGCCGCAGACCATGCGCTAATCGTTACTACTCCTGAAATTTCAGCAGTAAGAGATGCTGATAGAGTTATAGGTCTTTTAGAAGCAAGTGGAGTTGAAAATCCAAGACTTATAGTTAACCGTATAAGAACTGATATGGTTAAAAGAGGAGATATGATGAATATAGAAGATATCTCTGATATACTTGCTATTGACTTAATAGGTGTTGTACCTGATGATGAAGAAATTGTTATTTCAACCAATAAAGGAGAACCAGCTGTTATAGAGGCACGTTCTTTAGCTGGAAAAGCTTATATGAATATAGCAAAGCGTCTAATAGGTGAAGATATACCGCTGTTAGATTTAGAAGTTGGAGAAGAAAGTAAATTTAGTAAGATAATTAAATTATTATTTGGGAAATAGGAGGGATACTTTGGAATTTCTAAAGATATTTGGAAGAAAGAAAGAACAAAGCAAGAATGTAGCAAAAGAAAGGCTCAAGCTAGTATTGGTTCATGATAGATCTGACTTATCACCTCAGTTTTTAGATAAGATAAAAACTGATATTATAAAAGTAATTTCGCAATATGCAGATATTGATGAAGAGGGTTTAGATATTAAGATAACTAAAATGAAAAAAGATAATAATACAACACCAGTATCAGCACTTGTTGCTAATATTCCTATTATCAAAGTTAAAGACTCAGCTAAATAGATTTTTAAAATCTAAAGATACATAAATTGAAGTTTTAAAAGATGAGACTAGTAAATTTCAATTGAACTATATTTAAACAAAGAAGTAAACCTTGATTTTATTATTAAGGTTTATTTTTGATTCAAAAAGAACTGAAACTTATTTTATAGATGACTAATTTACGCCTAAGTGATAAAATAATAAATAAAGGTAAAGGGGTGAGTTTTATGGTGGATAAAGATAAACTAGACAGGGCTTTAAAAAGAGTGGATAAACCTGCTAGATATATTGGAATGGAAATAAATTCTACAAAAAAACAATTTAAGGATCAAGATGTAAGCTTTGCATTTTCATACCCTGATTTATATGAAGTTGGGATGAGCCATTTAGGATTACATATATTATACAATTTAATAAATGAACAAGAAGGTTATATCTGTGAGAGGGTTTTTTGTCCTTGGATAGATATGGAAGAGGCTATGAGAGAAGAGAAGTTGCCTCTATATAGCCTTGAGAACAAGGAAGAGATAAGGAACTTCGATTTTCTAGGATTTACTCTTCAATATGAAATGAGCTATACTAATATATTAAATATGCTGGATTTGGCGGGGATACCATTTTTATCTGAAGATAGGGATGATAGTTTACCCCTTTTAATAGGAGGAGGTCCATGTGCTTTTAATCCGGAGCCCATAGCAGACTTTTTTGATATTTTCTTAATAGGTGAAGGTGAAGAAAGAACTCTGGAAATCATGGATCTATATAAGGAATCTAGGTTGAAGAAATATGATAAAAATGAATTTTTAAAAGAGCTATCAACTCTTCAAGGGGTATATATTCCAAAGTTTTATAGCTTAGAATATAATCAAGACGGGACTATAAAGACAAGAATAGCAAAAGATGGAGCACCCGAGAAGATTGTAAAAAATAGAGTAGCAGACTTAGAAAACATGTACTACCATGACAAGATGATAATACCCTATATAGAAACCGTTCATGACCGAGTTGTTTTTGAACTTTTCCGCGGATGTACAAGGGGATGCAGATTTTGTCAAGCTGGTATGATCTATAGGCCTATTAGAGAAAGAAGTCCTCAAAAACTTAAAGAAATAGCGGGAAAAATAGTAGAAAGTACTGGTTACAAGAATATTTCACTTTCTTCACTTAGCTCTTGTGACTATTCACAGATTGAATTTTTAATAAAAGAGCTGGTTGAGGAATATGAAGAGGACAATGTAAAGATAAATCTTCCTTCTATACGACTGGATTCCTTTAGTATAGATGCCTTAAAAGAGTTGGAGAAGGTAAAGAGGGGCGGGCTAACATTTGCCCCAGAAGCGGGCAGTCAAAGACTGCGGGATGTAATTAACAAGGGTGTAGATGAAGAAGATCTTATAAATGCAGTTAGTTATGCTTTTAGTGAAGGCTGGTCGAAAATAAAGCTTTACTTTATGATAGGCCTTCCGACTGAAACTGACAGTGACCTGCTTGGAATAAAGGAACTTTCCTATCAAGTCAAAGAGTTGTTCTTTGGCAGACCCAAGGAAGAGATAAAGGGAAGTTTTGTATTAACATCAAGTGCTTCATCTTTTGTACCCAAGGCTTTTACTCCATTTCAGTGGGTGGGACAAGACTCTGTAGAAGAACTTAAAAGAAAAACACTTTTAATAAAAAATTCAATAAAAGATAAGAAGATTAACTTTAACTATCACGATCCTAAAACTAGTTATTTGGAAGCTATATTTGCCAGAGGAGACAGAAGATTAGCGCCTGTTTTAGTTTCAGCTTTTGAAAAAGGATGCAGGCTTGATGGCTGGGGAGAACATTTTAAGTATGATTTTTGGCTCGAAGCTTTGGCTGAAAATGGAGTTGATGGAGACTTTTATGCAACTCGTACTAGAGATGTTAGTGAAAATCTTCCCTGGGATTTTATAGATTGCGGAGTAAGCAAGCAATATTTGATTGATGAATACAGAAGAGCCTTAAATGAAGAACTTACCCATGACTGCAGAGAAACCTGCAATGTTTGCGGAATAGAAGATTGTGAGATGAGAGGTGTCAGCTTTGAAACTTAGAATAAAGTTTAATAAGATGAATTATTTAAAATATATATCCCATCTTGATTTAATGAGACTTTTTGAAAGAACATTCAATAGAATAAATCTGCCTATAGAATATTCAAATGGATTTAATCCTAAGCCTAAAATATCTATAGCAAGTCCTCTTTCGCTTGGAATTGAAAGTGAAGAAGAATGGATGGATATAGATGTTTTAGAGGAAATAGATCTGGAAGCCTTTATGGAGGATGCAAACAGTGTCTTGCCCGATGATATCCAAATACTCCATAGTGAGTATATAGAAGATAATACTCCTATAGCTGCTTTAATTACCTGGGCCTGCTATGATAGTTCGTTTTTACTCCTAGAAGATTTATCCCAAGCGGATATATTATCGAAACTAGATAATTGGATTTGCAAGGATGAAATACTTATAAAAAGACATAGGAAAAAAGGAAGACGAAAAATTTTAGTTACAGAAAATATAGTAGATCTAATGAAAGAAGTTAGGATTAAAACTTTCAACCAGGGAAAGATTGTTTTAAGCGCAGTTCTTAAAATTGGAGAAAGTGGAACCTTAAGACCTAAGGATTTTATAGATGCTTTTATAGAGGATAATGACTTAAAAGTTGACCCTGCAAGCATAAGTTTTAAAAGAACAGGGCAAAGAATTTAAAGGAGAGATTTATGAACACTATTTTTATAGATTCAGATGAAGAAAAAAATCATATAGCAATAGTAGAAGAGGAAACATTGGTAGAATATTTTATTGAATCTAAGTCTGAAACTAAAACTTTAGGAAACATATATAGAGCTAGAGTTGAAAATGTTTTAAAAGGTATGGAAGCAGCCTTTGTAAATATAGGAGAAGCAAAGAACGCATATCTTTATCTTACAGACGCTATGACTAGAGGAGATAGATTTTCAGATAAGGAATATTCTATTAATGATCTGGTAAAAACGGGTGATGAAGTAATAGTTCAGGTTATAAAAGAAGCATTAGGAAGCAAGGGAGCAAAGATAACTACTAATCTTTCTATCTCAGGAAGAAATATAGTTATAACACCCTTCCAAAAAGGGATTAATATATCTAAAAAAATAAAAAGTAAGGAAGCTGTAAACCTCCTCAAATCTATTGGAGATGAGTTTAAAGGAGATAATGTTGGAGTTATATTTAGGACTGCTGCAGGGAATGCTGATAGAGACATTATAATAGAGGAATATAAGCACCTACTAGCTTCCTATAAATATATAGAAAGTCAGAGAAATTTCCTTCCGACTCCAAAACTTATATATAAGGAAGCTGGATTAGTAGAAAAGATAGTAAGGGATAATTTTAATAAAGAAAACTATCAGATTGTCGTAAATACTGAGGCTATATATTATGAACTTTTAGAATTAGAAGAAAAAGCAGGCATGGAACTTAAAGGTAAGCTCATTTTAGATAAAGATTTAGATTTTAAATATAACAGCCTCATACAAAAAGGACTTACTATAGCACTTTCAAGAAGTGTAAAGCTTAAAAGTGGAGGATCTATAGTCATAGATCAAACTGAAGCTCTGACTGCAATAGATGTAAATACCTATAAATATGTTGGCAGCACATCCTTTGACAGTACTATTATAAATACAAATATAGAAGCAGCAGAGGAGATTGCCAGGCAGATAAAGCTTAGAAATATAGGCGGAATAATAATAATAGATTTTATAGATATGATCTCAGACGGAGATAACAAGGATCTTATGAATGCTTTGGAGAAATATTTTAGGAGAGATAAAAACAAACCATATATAGTTGATATAACAAAACTTGGACTTGTTGAAGTTACTAGAAAGAAGGAAAGGCCTACTCTTGAAAGAGAAATGATGATTAAATGCTCTGCCTGCGAAGGGCGAGGAAGGATAAGGTAAATTGGATTAAAAAAAACTCTTTTTTATAAAAAAGAGTTTTTTTAATTTATTATTTAATTGTTGATGGTATAACTGTTTCTGTTGTTTTAAGAATTTCGACTGATTGTTTTGTTGGTTTCTTTTCTCTTAAAGCTAAGTTCATTACTAGTGCTGCTATTGTACCAGTACTTATCCCAGAGGAAAACAACATCTTTAACCCGTTGGGAAGATTGTTTATTATCTCAGGTCTTACAGTTACTCCAAGACCTAGGGCTAAAGCTACAGCCATTATTAATAGATTTCTATTATTCATCTTTACACGACTTAAGGTTTTAATTCCCGATGCTGCCACCATACCAAACATTACAACACCAGCTCCACCTAAAACTGGTTGTGGCATAATTGCAACTACAGCACCAAGCTTTGGAAAAACACCCATTATCATAAGTATAATACCTGCAACTACAACTACAAATCTACTTGCAACTTTTGTCATTGTAATAAGTCCTACATTTTGACTAAAGGAAGTATTAGGACTTGCGCCGAATATACCAGCTATAAAGCTTCCAACTCCGTCTGCTAATATTCCTGAACCAATCTCATCATGTGTTAACTCTTTTCCTGAAGCTTCTCCTACAGCTATCAAGCATCCTATCGTTTCAATAGTAGTAACTAAGTATGCTGCTATAAAAGGCACCACGGCGGCTAATCTAAAACTTATTCCATATTTGAATAATTTGGGAAGTTCAAACCAGCTAGCATTGCTTACTGCGCTGAAATTTAACATTCCTAGTGGATATGCTATTATATATCCAATAACAAGTCCAATCAAGACTGAAGCTGAACTAAACATACCCTTAGAATAATGATTTAAGCAAAGTATAATTGACATTACTACCACAGCTAAAGCGATATTTCTAAGGCTGCCATAATTAGCTGAACCAAATCCTCCTGCTGCCCAGTCCATAGATACAGGAATAAGGGTTAATCCTATTAGAGTAACAACAGTTCCGGTTACTATAGGAGGGAAGAACTTCATTAAAGGCTTTATAAACCTACTTAAAATCATCTCTATAAATGAACCGAGCATAGCGCCACCAAACATTGCAGGTATTCCCATTGTAGATCCTATAGCTATTAATGGAGCTACAAATGTAAAGTCTGTACCCATAATGCAAGGAACTCTTGCCCCTACAGGTCCTATTCCTTTAGCTTGAATAAATGTTGCTATTCCTGCTACAAATATAGCAGCACTAACAAAGTATGCTACATCTTCAATAGGAAGACCAAGAGCGGTTGCTACAACTAAAGGTACAGCAACTATTCCTCCGAATGCTGCTAATATGTGCTGAAATCCTAATAAGATAGCTAACCCTAATGGCATACGATCATCTATCTTATATAGAATTTCTAATTCATCCTCCTTAGTATCACTAGCGTGATGATTAATGATTTGATCTGACATAATATGTATTCCTCCTGAAATTAAAATTTACCAATTTTGGTATATTACGATAGTATCAAATAATATAAATTAATTATATGTGTATATTATATAACAAACTAATATTATTTTATTAAATAGCTAAGCAAAATTTATATAGATTATACAATTTTTAGATTAAGATAATAAATCTAAAAAACATTCTAAAAGAATTTGTTGACAATTAAGATTCCATTTGATAAAATGTTAAGGTATGAAGCCGCTCAATGTGGGTCTAAGTGTAAGATCACCTGACATTGGCGAGACTTGTTTAGAGGAGGTGCCGTCATAATGTATGCTGTTATAGAAACAGGTGGAAAGCAATATAGAGTACAAGAAGGAGATGTTCTTTTTGTTGAAAAACTAGATGTTGAAGAAGGAGAGACTATTAACTTTGATAAAGTTCTTCTTATGTCAAAAGATGGTGATTTAGTTGCTGGAAAACCATATGTAGAAAATGCAAAAGTTGAAGCTAGCGTTTTAACTCAAGGAAAAGCTAAAAAAATCATAGTTTTCAAGTATAAAGCTAAGAAAAACTATAGAAAAAAGCAAGGCCATCGTCAACCGTTTACTAAAGTAAAAGTTGAAAAGATCGTTGGTTAGTTATGATTAAAATTAAGTTGTTTAGTGATTCCGCAGGTAACATCAAACAATATGATATAAAGGGTCATGCAAACTTTGCTCCATTTGGAGAAGACATAGTATGTGCGGCAATTTCTGTACTATCCCAAACAACACTTATGGGACTTGTAGATGTTTTACAATTAAAAGAAAAAGAAATTTTTTATAAAATAGATGATGCTGGATACTTAAATGTAGAATTAAAAACTATAAAAGATGAAGAGGATTTTAAAGCTTCTCAGATACTTTTAAAAACTTTTAAACTCGGAATTGAATCTATTCGGGAGAATTATCCGGATAACGTAAAAATAGAGTACAGGAGGTGCGATAAATGATTAAATTGAATTTGCAATTATTTGCTTCTAAAAAAGGAGTAGGTAGCTCAAGAAACGGTAGAGATAGTGAATCTAAAAGATTAGGTGTTAAGCGTGGAGACGGACAACCTGTTTCATCAGGAAGCATACTAGTTAGACAAAGAGGAACTAAAATCCATCCTGGTACCAACGTAGGTAAGGGTAGCGATGATACTTTATTCGCGACTGTAGATGGAGTAGTTAAATTTGAAAGATTAGGCAAGGATAGAAAAAAGGTTAGTGTATATCCTTCAGAAGAGTTAGCATAAAATAAGCTTACCTAAAGGTAAGCTTATTTTTTTAAATATTTATCTAATGAAATTACTGGAGTCAAAAGCTAGATTCTGGTAATATATTTAGAAAATACAGCTAATAACTAAGAAACATTAAAATAGAAAGATTTAATATAAGGGTGATAAAATGTTTATAGATAAAGCCAATATTAATTTAAAAGGCGGTAAAGGTGGTAACGGTGTAGTAGCATGGAGACGTGAGAAGTTTGAACCAGCGGGGGGACCTTTTGGTGGAGACGGAGGAAATGGAGGATCCATTATCTTAAAAGCCGATGAGGGTATAAGAACTCTTATGGACTTTAGATACAAGAGAAACTATGCTGGAGAAAATGGAGAAGATGGAAGAAGTAAAAAGCAATCCGGAAAAGCCGGAGAACATATAATTATAAAGGTTCCAGTTGGAACAATAGTTAAAGATGAACCAACAGGACAGGTTATAGTTGACTTAAAAGAAAAGGGACAAGAGTTTATAATAGCAAAAGGCGGAAGAGGCGGACGAGGAAATGCAAGGTTTACAACTGCAACTCGACAGGCTCCGGCATTTGCAGAACCAGGAACAAAGGGAAAAGAGAGAGATATAACTCTTGAATTAAAACTCCTAGCAGATGTAGGACTTATAGGATTTCCTAATGTTGGAAAATCAACTTTTCTTTCTATGGTTTCAGCGGCAAAACCTAAAATTGCAAACTATCATTTTACGACACTGCAGCCAAATCTTGGTGTAGTAAGAGTTGAAGATGAAAAGAGTTTTGTTATAGCAGACATACCAGGACTTATTGAAGGAGCATCTGATGGAGTAGGACTTGGCCATGAATTCCTGCGACATGTTGAGAGAACTAGAGTTTTGGTTCATATAATAGATGTTTCCGGAGTAGAGGGAAGAGATCCAGTCGAGGACTACCATACTATAATGAATGAACTTATAGAATACAATCCCAAGCTGAAGGACAAGCCTCAAATAATAGTTGGAAACAAGATGGATATACCAGGAGCTGAAGACGGGCTGGAAAAGCTTAGGGCAGAATTTAAAGATACAAAAGTTTACTCACTATCTGCTGCAACTAGTAAAGGTGTAAATGAGCTAAAATACGCCATATGGGAAGTTCTTTCAAATACTGAAGTAGAATATGAGAGCTTTGACGATGAGATGTATGTAGAAGTTAAACCAAGTAGAGAAGTAGTAGTAAAAAAAGAAAACGAACATTATTTTGTAGAAGGATTAGGAATAGACTATCTCCTGGAATCTGTGTATTTTGATGATTCAGATTCGCTTAGACATTTCCAGGAAACTTTAAGGACTATGGGTATTATAGAGAAACTTGAAGCCCTTGGAATAGTTGAAGGAGAAACGGTTGTAATCGGTGGATATGAGTTTGAATTCTTCCACTAAAATAAGTGAAGAAAAGGAGAAATATTATGTTAACAGGAAAACAAAGAAGTCATTTAAAATCAATAGCTCATAATTTAGATCCCCTATTTCAATTAGGTAAAAATGGATTAAGTGAAAACTTTCTAAAACAGGTAGATGAAGCTCTTGAAAGTAGAGAATTGGTTAAGATAAATATATTAAACAACAGCGATATGGAAACTGAAGAGCTCTCTAGAGAGTTAGTTAAAGTATTGGGTGCTGAATTTGTACAAAATATAGGTAATAAAGTTATTATCTATAGAGAATCAGAAGAAAACAAGCAGATAAAATTACCTAAATAATATTTAGAGGTGCTGGAATATGAAAATAGGAATAATGGGAGGAACTTTTAATCCGATTCATCTGGGACATTTAGTCTTGAGTGAACATATAAGAGAAGAAATGGGATTAGATAAGATTATATTTATTCCTACAGGTCATCCTCCCCATAAGGATAACAGTGAGGTGATAGAGGGCTATCATAGAAAGGCTATGGTAGAGCTTTCTATAGGTGATAACCCCTGCTTTGATTTATCTGATATAGAACTTAAAAGAATCCAAAAGAGCTATACTATAGATACTATTTATGAACTTAAAGAACTCTATAAAGATGATAGGCTGATTATGATCATAGGAGGGGATTCTTTAATAAATATAGAATCTTGGAAAGAAGCTGAAAAGCTTTTAAGGGAGATAGAATTTGTAGTAGCGGACAGAGTGCTAAGAGAAAAAAAAGATATAGTAGAAGAGATAAAGAGATTAAACAACAAATATGAAGCAGATATAAAATACTTTGATACTCCTTTGATAGAGATTTCATCTACTGAGATAAGAGATAGAATGCGAAGTGGTAAATCTATTAAATATTTAGTTAAAGAAGAAGTCTATAGATATATATTGGAGAAGGGCTTATATATATGAAGTTTTTAATGTTTTTTTGACAAATACACCTTTTAAACTATAAATTGAAAGAGGGTATTATATTGATAGAAAAGATTAAGCAGGATTTAAAACAAAATATTTCAAAAGATAGATATGAGCACACCTTGAGAGTAGTTAACATTTGCAAGGAACTTGCAGAGCTTTATGGGGAAGATTTAGAAAAGACTAAAATAGCAGCTCTTCTGCATGATAGTGCTAAGTTTATATCTAAAGACAAGGTATTTGAAATGGCTAGAGATTTAAATCTTCTAGATGATGATATTTATTTATATAATAAAGAAATAATACATGCATCCCTTGGAGCTGCACTTGCAAAGATTAATTATGGTATAGAAGATGCAGATATATTAAATTCTATAAGCTATCATACAACTGGAAGAGCTGGCATGAGTCTTCTTGAAAAGATAATTTTTATAGGAGACTATATAGAGCCAAGCAGGGAATTTGATGGAATACAAGAGATAAGAGATTTGGCTTTTAAAGACTTGGATGCAAGTTTATTGCTAGCTTTAGATACAAATTTAAAGTTTTTGCTAGATAGGAAAAAACTTATATCAAAAGATACTATAGAAGCTAGAAACTATTTCATGATAGAAAACTTATGATAGAAAAAACTTATGATAGAAAAATTCTATGATAGAAAACTTATGATAGAAAAAACTTATGATAGAAAAATTCTATGATAGAAAAACTTATGATAGAAAAATTCTATGATAGAAAAATCCTATCATAGGAAAATTAGAGAATGAAGGAGGAAAATAAATGATAAATGTTGAAGATAAACTAGCGATAGTTAAAAAAGCCTGTGAAGATAAAAAAGGAATAGATATTAAGGTTTTAGATATCAAGGATTTAACTAGTATAGCAGATTATTTTGTAATAGTAAGTGCAAACGCATCTACTGGATCAAAGGCTATTGCAGATGAAATAGATAATCAACTTTCAGAAGCAGGCTATGGAGAAATATCAAAGGATGGTTATCAAGGAGGAAGATGGATTTTACTTGATCTTTCTGATATAATTGTTCATATATTCCATAAAGAAGAAAGAGAATATTATAATCTTGAAAGATTATGGACTGAAGATTTTCAAAAAGACGAAGAATAAGAGAGGAGATGTAAACAATGAAAATTGAGCTATTATCTACAAAAGAAGCGCCAGGAGCAGTAGGGCCTTACTCACAAGGGAGCAAATCAGGAAATATGATATTTACATCAGGTCAACTTCCTATAGATCCAGAAACAGGAGAACTTTTAACGGGAGATATAAAAGCCCAGGCAAGAAGAAGCTTAGATAATATTAAAGCAGTTTTAAAAGCAGGAGGAGCAACTCTTGAAGATGTTGTAAAGGTAAACATCTATGTAACTGATATAGATAAGTTTTCTCTTATAAATGAAGCATACAGTGAGTACTTTAGTACTCATAAGCCAGCTAGAGCTTTAGTTGAAGTTTCAAGACTTCCTCTTGGAGGAGAAATAGAAATAGAAGCAGTAGCAATAAAATCATAAGTACAAATATATAGACATAAATATAAAAAATCTCTCTACCATTATGGTAAAGAGATTTTTTTTATTTATATCTTGAATAATGTCGTCTGTTTTTTCTTTTGCCGAAAACAAACATGCCTCTGATAAGGATTAAGAATACTATTATAAGACCTATCAGTAAATACCATTTATCTATTAAAAATTCCAGTAGTTTATTTTTAGGAACCGATTTTATTTCTATTGTAGAGACAATATCTTCTTTTGCAATAAGATTGCCGTCTAAATAATATTCTGCACTTCCTAAAACATCCCCTTCAGCAATGGGGGGACTTATTTTATCTTTAAATTTCAAATTCTTTTTTATACGGTCGATTTCATCTGTTTTTAAAAGATAATAAACATCTTTATTTAAAACAGCAGAAGCATAAGGAAGGGACCCGTCTTCTATATTTATATTTTCTATAAATTCGTTGGAATGACCTAAGAAAGTAGGGTGAAAGTTATCAAATCCATAATCAAGAAGTTTTACAGTGTCAGCATAAACCTGTTTGCCTTGTGATTTAAGAACTATGGCTATCATATTTTTGCCATCTCTTTGGGCATAACTTACTAAACAATGTTTAGCCTCAGGAGTAGTTCCGGTTTTTATACCCTTAATACCTTCGTACTTAATTGGAACAATCTTACCATCTAGATCCATGTTTTCTCTTCCATACAAAAATTTGTTTGTAGTATGTAAAAGTCTAGCTTCCTTTTTCTTGTTTGTAGGAGGAATAGTATATTCTCTTTTAGAAACAAAGGATCTGAAAACTTCATTTTCCATAGCATATCTCGATATTAAATATAAATCTGATGCAGTAGTGTAATGATTATCATCATGTAATCCATTTGGATTGACAAAATTAGTATTCATAGCTCCAAGTTCCTTGGCCTTTGCATTCATAAGCCCAACAAAGCCCTCTATAGAACCTGAAATGTGCATCGCTATAGCATTAGCAGCATCGTTGGCCGAAGCTACTATAAGACCGTTTAAGAGGTCTTCAAATCTCACTTTTTCCTTGTAGTCTAGAGCTATATGACTTCCCTCTGTCAATTTTATTGCATCATCATCCATTTCTACAATATCATTCATCTTTCCAAGTTCAATAGCAAGAATTGCAGTCATAATTTTAGTAGTACTTGCAGGATAAAATCGTTCATTAGAATTTTTTTCATAGAGGATTCTATTTGAATCATAATCCATAAGCAAGATGCCCTCTCCAACTAATTTTAAATCATCGCCATCTGCAAAACTAACAGGAACTATAAGCAAACTAAATATCATAAAAAACAAAAAATATTTCATAGCAAATTTCTTCATTATTTCACCTTCCTTTTATAATGATTTCATTATATCAAAGAAAGATGAATAAAATAAGACTTTATTTAATATTTTTAAAGGAAAATCGAAAACAATGTAGAACTATTAGTAAAGAAGTTAAAATTATATAAGGAGATTGATAAAAATGAAGTCTTACTTTACAAAAAAGGAACAAATCGTTATACTTATAGTTGTTGGTATTATAGTATCTATAGTGGGATATAAGTTTTTTTTCAGTAAAATTTTAGCAGATAAGAGGATTAAAAACGACATAGTTATAAATGCTGACAAGCTAGATAATAAAAATATAGCGGAAGATGATAAAGATGTTGAAGTAAATCAGGAAAAAGAAAATGCAGAGCAAATACATATCGCTCAAATCCCGCAAGAAAATATAATAGTTCATATAAGTGGTCAGGTTAAAAACCCCGGAATAGTAGAACTTGAAAATGGTCAAAGACTTATAGATGCTGTAGAGTTCTTGGGAGGACTCACAGACCAAGCGGACGGTGATAGGATAAATTTAGCTAAAAAACTTCAAGATGAAGAAAAAATATATATTCCTAAAATAGGTGAAGAACTAAGTCCAGAGCTTGCATTAATTCAAACTCCAACTACTAGCGATCAAGTGCAAACATTTGCAAGTAAAGATAGTGGAGCAGATGTTTCTGGAAAATTAGATATAAATACATGCAGTAAAGATTTATTAAACACACTACCGGGTATAGGAGAAGTACTTTCAAATAGAATTATAGAATATAGAGAAACTAATCTATTTAAGACTATAGAGGATATTATGAATGTATCTGGCATAGGAGCTAAAAAGTTTGAAGGAATAAAAGAACTTATAATAGTAAAGTGAGGTAATGATAAATGTCAAAAAGACTTACACAACTTACAAAAACTTCAGGATGAGGTGGTAAAATCGGTCCTGATATATTGGCGCAAGTTTTGCGTCACTTACCTAAAACAGTAGATGAAAATTTAATAGTAGGGCTTGATACAGCAGATGATGCAGCAGTATACAAGATAAATGATGATTTAGCTATAATTCAGACCTTGGACTTTTTCACCCCCATGGTAGATGACCCATTTGTATTTGGACAGATTGCAGCTGCTAACTCTTTAAGTGATATCTATGCTATGGGAGGAGAGCCAACTCTTTGTATGAATATTGTTTGCTTTCCAGATTGCTTAAAGCCCGAAGTATTGGCAGAGATACTTAAAGGAGGGCTAGATAAAGTAAAAGAAGCTGGAGCAATACTTGTAGGAGGACATTCTGTAACAGATGAAGAACCAAAATATGGTCTTTCTATTACCGGGTTTGTTCATCCGGATAAGGTTCTTACAAACAGCGGAGCTAAAGCTGGAGATGTTCTTATAATTACAAAACCCCTTGGTATTGGAATTATAAATACTGCAATAAAAGGTGATTTAGCAGATAAGGAAACTTATGATGAGGCAGTTGAAGTTATGACAACTTTAAATAAATTTGGAAAATTAGCAGTAGATGGACTCTTTGGAGTTAGTAGCGTAACAGATATTACTGGATTTGGACTGCTAGGACATGCTCTAGAGATGGCTGAAGGAAGCGATGTAACTATAAACTTAAACCATAAACAAGTTCCGCTAATTAAAAATGCAATAGAGTATGCTAGTATGGGCCTTGTTCCGGCTGGAACTTATGCTAATAAGACTCATATAGGAGATAAAGTTTCTTTTAAAGAATCTATAAAAGAGTCAATGAAAGATGTACTCTACGATCCTCAAACATCGGGAGGTCTTCTTATATCAGTTAGTCAAGAAGATTCAAAAACAGTGCTTGAAAGACTTAAAGATTCTAAACTTCCCTTTGCCTTAATAGGAGAGGTAGTAGAACGAGAAAAATATTTTATAAATGTGAAATAATATAAATAGGAAGTGATCTTATAAATACAAAACTTTTTAAAGCTATTCCAAAAGTAGATGAAATATTAGAAAAAGAAATAATAAAAGAACTCCTGGCGATGATACCTAGGGCGACAGTTATAGATACTATAAGAGAGGAATTAGATAGTATTAGAAACAAGATAAAGAGCGGAGAAATGGATGAAGAGATTTTTAAAGAATATATAGATACTCTAGGACAGAGGATCTATGATATATCTACTGATAAGAACTCATATAATCTTAAAAGAGTTATAAATGCTACCGGAATTGTACTTCATACAAATCTAGGAAGATCTCTTTTAAATGAAGAAGTATTGGAAAATATAAGAAATACATCCATAAACTATTCTAATCTAGAATACGATATAGATTCTGGAAGCCGTGGATCAAGATATTCTCACATAGAAGATATAGTCCAGAAGATAACGGGAGCGGAGAGCTGCTTGATAGTAAACAACAATGCTGCAGCAGTCCTTCTTGTTTTAAGTACTATGGCAAAGGATAAAGAAGTAATAGTTTCTAGAGGAGAGCTTATAGAGATAGGAGGCTCCTTTAGAATTCCTGATGTTATGGAACAAAGTGGAGCAAAACTTGTAGATGTAGGTGCTACAAATAAAACCCACTTAGATGACTATGAAAGAGCTATAGGTGAAGACACCGCAGCTCTTTTAAAGGTTCATACTTCTAATTATCGGATAATGGGCTTTACTTCAGATGTAGACTCAGCACAATTATATGAGCTTAAAGAAAGATATAATATTCCTTTAATAGAAGATTTAGGTAGCGGAGTCCTTATAGATCTTGAAAAATATGGTATGGAACATGAACCAACTGTACAGGAATCTGTTAAAAAGGGTATAGATATAGTTACCTTCAGCGGAGATAAACTGCTTGGAGGACCGCAGGTAGGGATTATTGTAGGTAAAAAAGAGTATATAGATAAGATGAAGAAGAACCCGCTTACCAGAGCCTTTAGAGTGGATAAGTTAGTAATATCAGCGCTTGAAACTATCTTAAGCTATTATATAGATGAAGGAGACGCAGTTAAAAAAATCCCAACTCTTAGAATGCTAACTATTCCAATAGAGGAGTTGGATGAAAAAGCTATAAACTTAAAAAAAGTTTTATCACTTTTAGAAGAAGCTAAAGATTTGAACATAGATATAGCAGATAGTGAGTCAGAAGTAGGGGGAGGATCTCTTCCGCTTGTAAAACTTCCAACTAAAACGATAACTATAAATTCAGACTTGTTTAGCACCTCAAAAATGGAAGAGACACTCAGAAAATCCGATGTTCCGGTTATAACTCGTGTATATCGAGACAAACTTTACTTTGACCTGAGAACTATAAGAGACGATGAGTTTGAAATATTAGGGCAAGCTATAAAAGAAATGTGCAGCACTCTTAAGGAGAGTATATAGATGAAACATATAATTATAGGAACAGCAGGTCATATTGACCATGGAAAGACAACGCTTATAAGAGCGATAACAGGCAGAAATACTGACAGGCTTAAAGAAGAACAAAAAAGAGGTATATCCATAGAACTTGGATTTACCTATTTTGATTTGCCCAATGGAGAAAGAGCAGGGATTATAGATGTTCCGGGCCATGAAAAATTTATAAAAAACATGCTAGCAGGAGTAATAGGAATAGATATAGTAATGTTAGTTGTAGCTGCTGATGAAGGAGTTATGCCCCAAACTCTGGAGCATCTTTCTATATTGGATCTTCTTGGAATTAAAAAAGGTTTTGTTGTTATAACTAAGACTGATTTAGTTGACGAGGACTGGTTGGAGCTTGTAGAAGAAGAGATAAGAGAAGAAGTAAAAGGAACATTTCTTGAAGACTCTGCATTTATTAAAGTATCTTCAACAAAAGGTGACGGCATAAAAGATGTAATAGAAAAAGTGATGGAGTATTCATCTCAGCTTGAAGAAAAAGAAGATACCGATCTTGCCTATTTTCCAATAGATAGATCGTTTGTTATGCCGGGATTCGGAACAGTTGTTACAGGAACGCTACTTTCGGGTAGAATAAGTGTAGGGGATGAAATGGAAATCTTTCCTGAAGAGATTGTGGGCCGTGTGAGAACTCTACAAGTCCATGATGAGGACCAGAATGATGCCTATGCGGGCCAGAGAGTTGCTATGAATATAGCAGGTATAAAAAAAGAAGAAGCTCCTCGTGGAAGCGTTATAGCTCCTATAGGCACACTTAAAAAAACTATGATGCTGGATGTGAAAATAAAGCTTTTAAAGCATTTAGATAGAAGTATACCAAATCGTACCAGGGTAAGGTTATATATAGGAACAAAGGAAATTCTCTGCAGACTAGTCCTGCTAGATAGAGACGAACTGCTGCCAGGGGATGAAACATTTGCCCAGCTTAGGCTTGAAGAAGAAATAGTGGCTAAGAGAAAAGATAGATTTATAATCAGGTTTTACTCACCGATGTTTACGATAGGTGGGGGCGAAATAGTTGAAACTAACCCAAGCAAGCATAAGCGATTTGATGAAAAAATTGTAAATGAACTTGAAATAAAATCAGATGGAAGTAAGGAAGAAGTTTTAGAACAGGTTATCCTGGATAAGAGTTCTGAATTTGCATCTTTAAAAGAGCTTGTATCTTATACTGCTCTAGTTGAAGATGTTTTAACCCAAAGGATAGACGAATTAATCTCACAAGATAAGGTTATAAAATTTACTCTTACAAAAGATGAATATATTATCCATCGAGAGTATTTTGAAACAATAAAAAATAATATAGAACAGGAATTAAAAGAGTTTCACCTTAAAAATTCTTTGAAAACTGGAATGTCTAAAGAAGAAATAAGAAGCAGATTTTTAAAATATGCTCCTTCAAAACTTGGAGAGGCTATAATAGATAGATTTGTAAAGATGGATTATTTAGTCCAAGATAAAGAGTTTATAAGATTGAAAGACTTTGAAATTAAACTTAATGATAATCAATTAGATTTAAAGAATAAAATAAATGCTCTAATGAAGAAAAATGCTTACAATACTCTTAAAAGAGAAGAGATGATCTCTGAATTAGATATTAAAAAAGATGAATTTGATGAAGTTTTTAATTATCTAGTAAATATAGAAGAGATTATTAGATTAAATGAAGAAATCTATTTATCTAAAGAAGATACTGAGAATTCCTTAGAACGTGTTAAAGCGTTTATCCAAGAAGAAGGTTCTATATCTATAGCAGAATTTAGGGACCTCTTAAAGAGCAATAGAAAAGTTTCGCTACTGCTTTTAGAATACGCAGATCAAATGAAGGTAACATTAAGGGATGAAGATAAAAGAGTGCTATATAAGTAATTCTATGAAATAGAATTGTGAGTGAGGTGAACTATGAAAAAATCTATACTAATTGTAGACGATGATAAAAACTTCGTGGATAGTTTAAAATACAACTTAAGTGAACACAATTATAAACTTGATTGTATATCCAGTTGCAAGATCATGATGAAAAAGATAGAAGAGAAACAATATGATTTGATTCTATTAAATGAAGCTATAGAAGGCATAGATGGTGTAGAAATGTGCAAAGTAATACGCAAGCGATCGACTATACCTATAATTATGTTGTCTAATAATAATGATGAAATGCCTAAAATTTTAGCTTTTGAATATGGAGCAGATGATTATATGATAAAGCCCTTTAATTTTTTAGAACTTAAAGCTAGGATAAAAACTATATTTAGAAGAATGGATTATAAAATAAATAGTGAGCCCAAACATATATTTAAAATAAACAATTTTACCATAGATTTTTTAAAAAGAAATATAAGCATAGAAGATAAAGATATAAACTTTACGGGTAAAGAGTTCGATCTTTTCTATGTACTTTCTTCTAATGCCGGAAAAGTATTCTCCCGAGAAGAACTCTTAGATGCTGTTTGGGGGTATAATCACTATGGTGATATTAGAACAGTAGATGTTCATATAAGAAGAATAAGAGAAAAGATTGAAACTGATACAGAAGAAACACAATATATAATGACTAAGTGGGGAGAGGGATACTACTTTAATGATATTTTGATTTCTTAATAAGAAGTAGAAAATAATATTGTTATTAAAATCCATATGAGTCAAGCATAAATTTTGCAACTAAAATCAGTGTGAAACTACCCTTGACTCATAATCCTATCTATGCTAAGATAGTCTAGTAGCAATTCCTCATAGAGATATGGGGGTAGATGAGTTCTGGTGGGCTCTCTGGTCTTCAAAACCAGCGCGAGGCGTTAAGAGCGTCTTGGGTGGGTTCGATTCCCACGTACTCCCGCCAAAGAGCAATACCAAAGGTTACAGAGTTTATCTGTAGCCTTATTTTTATGTTTTTAATTAATTTAGTATACTAGTTTTATTGAAATATTAAAGTGACAAAACTAGTAAATAGTATCTAGAAAAGAAGAGCTAATTTATAGTTTTTAAAGTCAAATAAATATTAAAATAAAAAAGTTTTAGAGGTCTTATTTAGAGGTCTTATATAGATAGAATTAAGAGTTAGATTGAAACGGTTTTATGAATTGTGCAAATATTTAAAATGGCTATTCCCTTTTAAAAATATAAGTGATATAATATCAATTAGGCAATTGATATTATATTGTCAATAGAAATTAAAGGGGGAGTTAAGCAGTGGATATTCAAGCATTTGTAGATGCAGTAAATGGTGTTGTATGGGACAAAATATTAATATATGTTCTGATGGGCACCGGAATTTTTTATACTATTTATTTAGGATTACCGCAGTTCAGCAAGATAGGAACGGCGTTTAAGGTTACATTTGGAGGAGTTTTTTCTAAGAGGGAAAAAACTGACGATGGTGAGATGTCACCTTTCCAAGCACTTGCTACGGCAATAGCAGCTCAGGTAGGAACAGGAAACCTTGCCGGAGTAGCTTCGGCAATAGCAGCAGGAGGACCGGGAGCAATATTTTGGATGTGGGTTAGTGCCTTCTTCGGAATGGGTACTATCTTCGCAGAGGCAGTACTAGCTCAAAAGTATAATGAAAGAATTGATGGAGAGATGACAGGGGGACCTGCTTACTACCTATCAAAAGGATTAAAAAATAAGGCATTAGGTAAAACTTTAGCGGCAATATTTGCAGTTCTTATTATAATTGCTTTAGGATTTGTAGGAAACATGGTTCAGTCAAACTCAATAGCTGATGCAGTGCACGCAGCTTTTGGAATAAATAAACTCATAATAGGTATTGTAGTTGCAATTTGTGCGGCACTTATTCTTATAGGTGGAGTTAAGCGTATAGCTTCATTTGCAGAACTAGTAGTACCTTTTATGGCGGCGTTATATATAATTGGTGGTATAGTAATATTAGCTAAAAATGGTGGAGCAATTCTTCCAGCATTTAAGAGTATATTTGTAGGAGCATTTACTACACAAGCAGCAATAGGTGGTGCCGTAGGTATTACTGTTAAGCAGGCTGTAAGACTTGGTATAGCTAGAGGACTATTCTCTAACGAAGCTGGTATGGGTTCTACTCCTCACGCTCACGCAGTAGCAAAGGTAGATCATCCGGCCCAACAAGGTATGGTTGCAATGGTTGGAGTTATTATAGATACTTTTGTAGTTTGTACTTTTACCGCTCTTGTAAACATAGTTACAGGATCTTATCTAGAAGGTCTTAATGCAGCTGCTATGACTCAGAGAGCATTTGAATTAGGTCTTGGCAGATTCGGAGTAGTATTTATAGCAATAAGTTTATTCTTCTTTGCATTTACAACCATAATAGGCTGGACTTTCTTTGGAGATGCAAACGTAAAATATCTATTTGGTAAAAAAGGTTCAACGATTTATAAATTAGTCGTGCTTCTATTTATAGTTCTTGGCGCTACTTTAAAAGTAGATCTTGTATGGGACTTAGCAGATATGTTTAACGGACTTATGGTTCTTCCAAACGTTATTGGTTTATTACTGTTAGCTCCTCAGGCTAGAAACTTACTAGTAGACTATGATAAAAACTTTGTTACCAGATTAAAACCTCAATAAATAAAATAAAGCAAAATAAATAAATAAAAACAGATCAAAGAGTTTAAATTCTTTGATCTGTTTTTTTTGTTTAGTAAGATGCTAAGGAGATTTTATAGTAAATATAAAGTCTATGAGTTTGTAAAATAGATTGTTACAGATTAAAAGGTAAAAAATATAAGCATTAAAATTTATAAGTTATAGAAGGCAAATATAGAGTAAATCTCAGTTGTAAAAGTCAAAATTATCAGAGAATATTTTATGAAATATGTAATATTAGGGAAAACGATTTTGTTTTTTAAAACTTAAGTGATATAGTATTAACTAGGCATTGCGAATTAAATGCCAAAAAACTTTAAGGGGGAATTAAATAATGGATGTTAAAGCATTCGTAGATGCAGTAAATAGTGTCTTATGGGACAATATATTGATATATGTTCTCATGGGAGCTGGAATTTTTTATACTATTTATTTAGGATTACCGCAGTTTGGTAAAATTGGTAAAGCATTTAAGTTTACATTTGCTGGGGTTTTCACAAACAGAAAGAAAACAGCAGAAGGTGAAATGTCACCTTTCCAGGCACTTGCTACAGCAATAGCAGCACAAGTAGGAACAGGTAACCTTGCGGGAGTAGCTTCAGCTATAGCTGCCGGAGGACCAGGAGCAATATTTTGGATGTGGGTTAGTGCCTTGTTCGGAATGGCAACTATATTTGGTGAGGCGGTACTAGCTCAAAAATATAACGAAAGAATTGACGGGGAGATGACAGGGGGACCTGCCTACTATCTTTCAAAAGGAATAAAAAACAAGACAGTAGGTAAAGTTTTAGGAGCTTCATTTGCAGTTCTTATTGTAATTGCCTTAGGATTTGTAGGAAATATGGTTCAAGCAAACTCAATAGCAGATGCAGTTAACACAGCATTTGGAATAAATAAAATTGTTATAGGAGTTGTAGTTGCAATTTGTGCAGCACTTATTCTTATAGGTGGAGTTAAGCGTATAGCTTCATTTGCAGAACTTGTAGTACCTTTTATGGCGGCATTATATATAATTGGTGGTATAGTAATACTAGCTAAAAATAGTTCAGCTATAGGACCTGCTTTTAATAGTATATTTGTAGGAGCTTTTACTACACAAGCAGCTATAGGAGGGGCCATAGGTATAAGTGTCAAGCAGGCAGTAAGGCTTGGTATAGCTAGAGGACTATTCTCTAACGAAGCTGGTATGGGTTCTACTCCTCACGCTCATGCGGTGGCAAAGGTAGATCATCCGGCCCAGCAAGGTATGGTTGCAATGGTTGGAGTTATTATAGATACTTTTGTAGTTTGTACTTTTACAGCTCTTGTAAACATAGTTACAGGATCTTATCTAGAAGGACTCGATGCAGCTGCTATGACTCAGAGAGCATTTGAAATTGGTCTGGGTAGATTCGGAGTAGTATTTATAGCGATAAGTTTATTCTTCTTTGCATTTACAACTATAATAGGTTGGACTTTCTTTGGAGATGCAAACGTAAAATATTTATTCGGTAAAAAGGGATCAAATATTTACAAGGCAATTGTACTTGTATTTATAGTTATTGGTGCTAACTTAGAGGTAGGACTTGTATGGGATTTAGCAGATATGTTTAACGGACTTATGGTTATTCCAAACATTATAGGTTTATTAATATTAGCTCCTCAAGTTAAAAAGATACTAATAGACTATGATACAAATTTTGTTACTAGATTAAAACCACAGCAATAAATAAAAAATATTTTAGCAGATCAAAGAATTTAAATTCTTTCATCTGCTTTTTTATTAAAGTTGAAAATTATATAAAAACATAAAAATATAAATTATATTAAGATAGTGGTTAATATAATTCTTCTTCTGTGATACAATAAACTCATAAATATATTAAATAAAAAAGGGGTAATTATTAAAATGTATTCTGAAAAGAATGAAAGTAAAGATTGGTCATTATTTATTAAGAGGTTGCTATTTATATTTTTAGCAAATATACTTTGCACACTGGCTTTTAATGGCTTTTTAGTTCCTGCTAAACTTCTAAGCGGTGGAGTTGGAGGACTGGCTATAATGATTCAGTATTTAACAGGGATCTCTTCTGGTATCATAGTTTTTGTTATAAATATTCCTATATTTTTAGTAGGAGCAAAGATGGTAGATAAAGATTTTGCTATCTATGGATTTATATCCATGATTATGTTTTCTATTCTTCTGACGCTGACAGATGGCATAGCAAAATATATCCTAATAGAAGATGTAGTTCTTCGAGCTATATTTGGAGGAGTAATAAATGGAGCAGGCATGGGGCTTCTTTTTCGAAACAGATCATCTCAAGGTGGACTGGATATAGTAGCGGCTGTATTAAAGAGAAAATACAATATGAATATTGGTTCGGCTCTTATGATGCTTAACAGTGTTATTATAGCTATGGCTTCTATACTTTTTGGACTAGATAAAGGTCTTTATACTCTTCTATCGATGTATATTGCATACCAAGTTCTGGATAAAGTACAAATTGGTTTTAGTAATAAGAAAAATATTGTTATAGTTTCTGATAAGCCTGAAGAAATTGCACAGGAAATACTAGTGAGTCTTAAAAGAGGGGTAACATATTTAGATGGTATGGGTGCATATTCTAAAGAGAATAAGCATATTATATACTGTATAATAATTTCAAAAGAAGTTGTTACTGTTAAGAACATTATAGATAAGATAGATCCGACAGCTTTTTTAATTATTACTGATGTTGTAGAAGTTAAAGGAAGTGGATTTAAACAGATAGGAATATAAATTTTTAATAATATATAAGTATTTAAAACAGACTAAAATTAATTTTAGTCTGTTTTTTAAAGAAATAATACCATATAATCAAGCAATATGCTTATTTAGATAAATTTAGGGTATAGATATACTAGAGTTAATGGAACAAAAGTGAGAAAATTTATTGCTGCTAGAAGAGAACAAGATTTTAAGTTAAAAAATTTTTTAAATTTAAAGAGACTATTAAACATTTATTGCTAGAATAAAATATAAATAGGAGGAATAAATTAGTGAAAAATAAAATTGAACAAACTTCAGCTAATGCATCATCATCACCTAGATTTGTAAATATGGGGTCATTTATGAGGATGGAAAGAATAACAGAGTTAGAAGGATTAGACTTTGCAATAGTTGGAATACCTTTTGATACAGCTGCTTCTTTTAGAACGGGAGCTAGATTTGGACCACTTGGAATTAGAAATATATCTACAATGATAAAGCCAAATAACGCAATATTAAATACGAATCTGTTGGAAGAATTAAAAGGTGGAGATTATGGAGATATAAATATAGTTCCAGGATATATCCATCCAAGTTACGATATTATAGAGGAAGAATTAACTAAGATATTAAAAGCTGGAGTTATACCAATCTCTTTGGGAGGAGATCACTCTATAACTCTTGCAGAATTAAGGGCTATTCATAAAGAACATGGTCCAGTTTCACTTGTTCAGTTTGACTCGCATGCAGATTTAAATGAAGAAGTTTTTGGTGAGAGATATAGCCATGGTACACCCTTTAAAAGAGCTATAGAAGAAGGTCTTATAAATCCTGAAACCTCTATTCAAATAGGTCTTAGGGGTTCTTTATATGATTTAGATGAACATAAGGTAGCAGCTGAACTGGGATTAAAACTTATACCAGCTCATGAGATGAGAGAAATGGGATTTAAAGAGGTTATAAAGAAGATTAACGAGAGAGTAGGCGAGAGCAAAACATTTTTTACTTTTGATATAGATTTTGTAGATCCTGCTTATGCACCTGGAACGGGAACACCAGAAGTTGGAGGATTTACTTCTTATGAAACTTTAGACCTGATAAGAGGAATCAAGGATTTAAACTTTGTGGGATTTGATCTAGTAGAGGTAGCACCTCCTTACGATTTTGGAGAAATAACCTCACTTCTTGCGGCAAATATTGTATTTGAATTTTTATCAATATTAGCCTATAAAAAGAAAAATAAAAAGTAAAGCAGATAGAGAAATATGAATTTATAGATATAATATCTTTTTAAATTAATTTTATGCCTTATATTATATAATGCTGGATTTAAAAAAGAAAAACAAGAAGTAATAGCTAGTTATAATATTTATTTTACAAATATAGTGTATATTTGAACGGATTTGTTATATACTAGATAGAGATTAGAAAAAATAAATTAAATGAATGTAAATAATAGAGCATTTAATTCACATTTGTGATTTTTGCTCTATTATTTTATTTATAAAGGAGAAATTAATTTTGTTGATAGAAGATTTAAATTTAATTGAGCCAATTCAGAGAGCATTAAAGTCTGAGGGCTATACGGAGCCAACACCTATACAAGTTAAAGCAATACCAGAACTACTTAAGGGGCGTGACCTTCTTGGATGTGCTCAGACAGGTACTGGTAAGACGGCAGCTTTTGCCCTGCCTATACTTCAAGCTTTAGTAGAAGATGATGAAAAAATAAAAGGAAAAAGAGTTACAAAAGCGCTGGTAGTTGCACCGACAAGGGAACTTGCTATTCAAATAGCAGCTAGCTTTAAGGCTTATGCAAAAAATATAGAAATAAGGACAGTACCAATCTATGGTGGTGTGTCTCAAAAACCACAAGAAAAAAGATTGGCTAAAGGTGTAGAAGTAATCGTTGCAACACCAGGAAGACTTCTTGACCTTATAAACCAAAAGATTATAAGTCTTAAGCATATAAAATACTTTGTACTAGATGAAGCTGACCTTATGCTGGATATGGGTATGTTAAAGGATGTTAAAAAAATTATAACCTATATACCTAAGGAGAAACAAACTATGTTTTTCTCAGCTACCATGCCAAGTGAAATTGAAAAACTTGCAAATCAAATATTAAAAGATCCATTAAAAGTAGTTGTCTCACCAGTATCATCTACAGTTGATATAATAGAGCAGGAGTTTTATTATGTAGACAGAAACAATAAGACTAACTTGCTTATACATCTTTTAAAAAATAAAGAAATAGAATCTGCTCTAGTTTTCTCAAGAACTAAGCATGGTGCCAATAAAATAGTCAAGCAATTAGAGCAAAGTGGAATAAATGCAGAAGCTATTCATGGTAACAAGTCTCAAAATGCAAGACAGCTTGCCTTAAATAACTTTAAAGCAAAAAAGACAAGAGTCTTAGTAGCAACAGACATAGCAGCTCGTGGTATTGATATAGAAGAGCTATCCCACGTAATAAACTTTGACCTTCCTGAAGTTGCTGAAACTTATGTACACAGGATTGGAAGAACGGGACGTGCAAGTCATGGTGGAACTGCTATATCTTTCTGTGCACATGCTGAAAAACCTTTGCTAATGAGTATTGAGAAGTTAACAGGTAAAAAAATTAAAGAAATTGGCGAACATCCTTATCCTTTAATGGATACAAGAGCTGAAGAAAAAAAATCAAACTCAAGGAGAGGTGGTTCTGGTCAATCAAAGGGAAGATCAGGAGATAACTTTAGACGAGATAAAAAGACTACAGACTCTAAAAAGGACGACCGAAAAGACGGAAATTCTTGGAGAAAACATAGAACCAATAAAAAGAAACAAAGTTTTAAATAAGATAACTTAAACCAAGCTCTAGAGTTTGGTTTTTTTTATGCTATAATAAAAATAATGGTAAAAACTTAAATTAAGTTAAATAGAAAAAAGGAAGTTGATAGAATGAAAAGTAAAGATTTTAATGAGTACGATTTAAGCGATGAAATATTAAGAGCTATAGAACTTTTAAATTATAAAAGTCCCACACAAGTACAGCGTAAAGTTATTCCGGCGGCTCTTAAAGAAAAAGATATAGTTGTAAAGTCTCAGACAGGAAGTGGTAAAACTGCATCTTTTGCAATTCCGGTAAGTGAGATGATAGATTGGGAAGAAAACAAACCCCAGGCTTTAGTTCTTACGCCTACCAGAGAACTTGCTATGCAAGTTGGAGAAGATTTTTTTAATATAGGAAGATTTAAAAGACTGAAGGTTGTTCCAGTTTATGGAAGGGCGCCCTTTCGTAAACAAACGCAGGTACTAAAGCAAAAGACTCATGTAGTAGTTGGAACTCCAGGAAGGGTTATAGATCATATTGAAAGGGAAACACTTGACGTTTCCATGATAAAATATCTCATAATAGACGAAGCTGATGAAATGTTTAATATGGGATTTTTAGAACAAATTGAAACTGTTATAAGTGCGCTACCAAAAGAAAGGATGACTATGTTATTTTCGGCAACACTTCCAAGTGATATAGAAAACCTATGTCAGAGATATATGAATAAGCCTGAATATATAGAAATAGAAAATGAAGATGTGACAGTTGAGAAAATAGACCAATGGGCCTACCTGGTAGAAGAGAGAGAAAAGATGGAGCTCTTAAAAGATTTAACAGTTGTTGAGAGTCCTGATAGTTGTATAATCTTTGCCAATACTCGTGAAAAAGTTGATCAAATATATGATGAGCTTGAAGATAAAGACTATACTTGTGATAAAATCCACGGCGGAATGGAACAAGAAAGCAGAACAAGTGTCATGGAGGACTTCAGAGCTGGATACTTTAGGTATCTTGTAGCAACAGATGTTGCAGCCAGAGGAATAGATATAGATGGTATAAGTCATATTATTAACTATGACGTGCCGCTGGAGAGAGAATCTTATGTTCATAGAATAGGCAGAACTGGACGAGTTGGTAAAAAAGGTAAGGCTATAAGTTTTATAAGTAAAAGAGATGAAAGGCTGGTAAGGGAAATTGAAGCATATATTGAAAAAGAAATCTTGGTAAGAGAAAGACCCCAAGATCAGCTAGTAGATAGCTTAAGAGAAGAATTTGAAGATAAAAAGAGAGAAAGACCAGAGCTAAAAGAACTTAAGGGTGAGGAGTTAAGCAAGGATATAGTGAAAATACACATAAATGCAGGCCGTAAAACCAAGATGAGACCAGTTGACATTGTTGGAACTCTCTGCAATCTCCCCGGCATGACAGCCGATGATATAGGTATAATAAATATTATGGATATATCAACTTTTGTAGAAATTTTAAATGGTAAGGGTGAGATGGTCCTGGAACAACTTCAAACTACAACTATAAAAGGAAGACTTAGAAATGTCAATCTAGCCAATGAATAAGTTTTATAGATGAAGGAGTGAGTAAACTTGAAAAATCATACAAAAAAATTATTGGCTCCTGTTGTTATAACTATTTTAATAGTATTATATTTGATATTCTATATGGTTATAGGGTCAATTATCACGGAGATGCCCTTATATTTTAAGGCTCTAGTAGTTGTAATTCCTATTGGCTTAATAGTTTTAAGTGTTTATATGCTATTTGAAAGAATAGATGAAATAAAAGGAGGAGAAGAAGATGATCTTAGTAAATACTGATTATATTACAGGAAAAGAATTTGAAATGCTAGGACTTGTTAAGGGAAGTACTATCCAGTCTAAGAATGTGGGACGTGATATCTCCCAGGGTCTAAAAACTCTCATAGGAGGAGAACTTAAAGCTTATAATGAGATGATGAACGATGCAAGAGCTCTTGCTACAAAGAGAATGACAGAGGAAGCAGATGCTATGGGAGCAGATGCAATTATAAATATTAGATATGCATCTGCCGCAGTTATGCAGGGAGCAGCAGAAGTTATGGCTTATGGAACAGCTGTTAAATTCAAGTGAAGGCTAAGCTAATGGATAAAGAAGCTTAGAACTTTAGGAAATTGAGAATAAAAGGGGAAGTGGCTAAGATTTATAATGATGTATATGGACAAGACACAGAATTCTTTAAACTATATACGACCTTGGAATCTTATAAGACAACTATAGATGAAGAAACGGTTATAATGCTTCCTATAGATTCACCCTACCTTCAATATTTAAAAGGAAACTAAAATTATAAAATGGATAAAAAAAAGACTAGAATTATATTCTAGTCTTAAAATATGTTTTTATTTCTTTATAAAACATTTCAACTACCCGATCTATTATAGTAAGAGAGGTGCTTCCTTGAATCTTTTCTTCATTACCACCGCCTTTTACTATAATCTTTTCGGAAATTGAATTGAACATACTCTTCAAATCCAAATCTAGATTTGAACTTCTACTTATTATAAAACTTCCATTATTTTCTTCTTCAATTTTATAAATCTGAATTAGGTTATCAGTCTTATTTAACTGAGAAGCAATAAGATTTAGTTCTTTTTTATCAATATCTTCCATAACTTCCATTATATAGTCAATTCCATCAATATTCTTTTTTTCTTCGAGAAAGCTTTCTGCCTTGAATGAAATGATTGTTTCTTGCAAGAGGATCTTTTCTTTTCTTAAAGCTTCTCTTTCATCTTTTAATAAATTAAATCTTTCTAAGACTTCTCCTGATCCACAAGCGAGAGAAAGAGCCACTTCACTTATAATTTTAGTTTTATTGCCATAGTCTTCTAAGGCTCTGTTACCGCATATAAAGCTTACTCGAGTATTTCCCTTATACTTCTCCCACTTTACTATTTTAATCAAACCTATCTCACCTGTACTGCTTACATGGGTACCGCAGCAAGGAGAAGAACTTATATTATCTATAGAGACTATACGTATCTCTTTTTCATCTTCGGATACTTTAGAGAGATCCTCATCTTTTAGAGTGCTTCTATCTAAGGTCTTATTTATAACCTTGAAGTTTGACTGAACTATTTTGTTTGCTAGAATTTCTATCTGTGAAATAGTATTTTGGTCCATATCTGCCAAATTTACATCTATTGTTATGTAGTTTTCTCCCATATGAAAACCTATAGTTTGTGCATTGAAAAGATTTTCAAAAGAGGCAGACAAGATATGCTGACCTGTGTGCTGTTGCATTAGATCGAATCTATTTTTCCAATCTATTTTAAGAAGAACCCGGCTTTCGTCTATTTTTTCTTCAACTACATGGATTATATCGTCTCCTTCTTGGTAAACGTCTATAACTTTTTTATCGTTAATACTACCTAGGTCTCGGGGCTGACCGCCTGAGAGATCAGGAAAAAATATAGTTCTATCTAGCTTTATATGAAAATTTTCATCTTGGGATGAACTCTCTATTATAGTTGCATTTATTTCCTTTAAATAGGGATTGTCAATATATGATTTTTTAGTCAATTAAATATCCACCTTTCAAATTTTCTTCAGCCTAATCCTACATGATTGTGATATAATATTTAAAATACATCTTTTAGGAGAGCTTATGAAAAGATCTTTTACTAACCTATTAATATTTTATATTTTTGGTATATTTATATTTTATAGTGTTGAGATTCCTGACTGGTTAATAATTTCTTCTTTTATAATTACAATCTTGTATTTATCTTATAATATAATAAAATCATCTTTAAATCAAAGTATTTTATTGAGTTTTATGTTTATACTTGGTATTTCTATGAGTTTTTTAAATTCAAGTGGAGATTTAGAAGCTTTTTCTCAGAAAGAAGTTCCTATAAAGGCAGTCGTTGAAGATCTAGAGAAAAAGACTGAGGAGTTTGAAAAATATAATATAAAAGTAATAGAAGCAGATGGCAGGAAGATCTATAAGGAAAGATCAATTTTAACTGTTATAGGACACAAGGATCTAAGGCTTGGAAGCACTATTGTTTTTAAAGCTAAGACCAGAATACCAGATGAAAACACCAATCCAGGACTTTTTAACCATAAACTCTATCTTCAAAGTAAAAAAACATATACCACTATGAGTGTGGATTCAAATGTTCTAGAGATCCTAAATCAAGAGAAGATTGGATTTAGATACAGACTTAAGGAAAACTCGATTAGAAAGATAGAGTCCTTATTTAAGCCTTATTTAAATGAAACTAATAATTCGCTTGTAACGTCTATAATCCTAGGAGACAGCTCTTACTTAGAAGATTCAAACAGGGAGCTCTATAGGGATATGGGCCTGGCTCATGTACTAGCTGTATCAGGACTCCATATAGGTATAATTACCAGTTTCTTAATGTTTATATTTTCAAGGCTGGGCATCAAGCTAAAGACAAACGTACTTATAACTTTAGTATTTATATGGAGCTATGGATATATTATCTCTTATCCGCCTTCGATATTGAGGGCTAGTTTGCTCTTTTCATTTCTCTACCTATCGAGGATTATACATAAGCCCTACGATTCTTTAAATATATTAAGCTTAGCTGGTATTATACTTCTCCTTATAAACCCTTATAGCTTATTTTCTATAGGATTTCAGCTGTCCTTTGCAGCCAGTGCGTCGATTATAATCTTTACAGAAAGAGTAGGTCATATATTTTATCCTCTTAAAGGAAAATTTATAGATACACTCTCCAGCCTTATAGCTGTGAACTTAGGAGTAAGTCCTTTGCAGATTTTTTACTTTAATAAATTTTCTATATTAGGAATACTAGCTAATATAATAATTGTTCCAATTCTTTCTTTTTCTCTTATTCTAGCATTTATAATGATTGCTATAGAGTTTGTATATGCAGGACTAAATTCTTACCTAGGATGGGTATTAAATACCAGCCTTAATATCCAGTTCTTTCTATTAAGATTAATAGATCGCTCACCAATAAATATAATAAGAGTTTTTAGTCCAGACAAGATCACCCTGGCCTTAATATTTTTATTTATCTTTATAATATTTGATCTGGTAGATATTAAATCTTTTAAGCTTCCTATGCAAAGAGTTATAGTTGTTTACTTAAGCTTACTGATAGTTTTAAACTTTCTAAGTATAAAAGAAAATATGGAAATTCACTTTATAGATGTAGGACAAGGTGATAGTATATATATTAGAAGTGGAAAAAAGGATATACTAATAGACACCGGCGGAAGTATATTTAAAAGCAATAATATCTCTCAAAGAATAGTTCTCCCCTATCTGGAAAAGTTAGGAGTTAGAAAGCTTGATGCTATATTTATATCTCACTTTCATGAAGATCACTCTCAGGGTCTTCCTATGCTGCTTGAGAGCTTCAAGGTAGGTCATATATTTGCAAGCCATGAGCCCCAGGGCGACTATGAAGGGATTATAAAAGATGATAGGTTTAAGATTCTAAGAGCGGGAGATAGTATAGATATTGATAAGAATACAAGTTTTAATGTAGTGTGGCCTCGAGATGATATGGAAGGGGAATCCAATCTTAACAATAAATCTATGGTAGGAGTTCTAAAATATAGGGGACGGAAGATATTTCTTACTGGAGATATGGAAGAGGAGGCTGAAGCAAGTCTAATAGATAGAGTAGAAGAAGTCGACATACTAAAAGTAGCCCACCACGGAAGTTCTACTTCCTCAACTAGAGAATTTATAGAAAAATTAAATGCTAAAGCAGCAATTATATCTGTAGGTAGAAATAATATGTATAAGCACCCAAGTGAAAAAACAGTAAACGATCTTGAGGAAATAGGAAGTGAGGTTTATAGAACAGATAGAGATGGTCTTGTTAAGTTAACAATAGATGATAGTATCTACATAGAGCCTTATTTGATAGATGGGAAAAAACAAAAAAGAAGAATAGAAGATTATATTCTCTATAATGAAGGCTACTTTTTATCTAATAGCTTATTTTTATTTATTTCATATTTACTTATAAAAAGATATGCACAGGAGGAATTGACAGATGATTTACAAAGAGTTTTTTTCTAAACTTAAAAAGGAAGATTTAGACAATTATTATCTTTTTTTAGGTGATGAAGAATATATGATGAAGCTTGCACTAGAAGAAGTTAAAAATAAATATGTAAGTGATGACTTTGAAACGCTAAATTACACTATTATTGATGGAAAAAATGCTAATTTAGATACACTTATAAATGCTTCAGAGACGCTACCATTTATGTCTGAAAAGAAAGTGGTAATTTTAAAGGACGTTTCTAATTTTTTAACAGAATTAGATGATAGATCCAAAGAAGAGTTATATCGATACATAGATAATTTAGGAGATTTTTTAGTTCTTATTTTTATGGACTCAAATTCAAGCCTTAGAAAAAATACAAAATTTTATAAGTTAATAAAGAAACATGAAAGACAGGTTGAATTTACAAAACTTATGGGATCTGATATGAACAAGTGGGTTAATACAATAGCTAGGAGAAATGGAAAAACTATTCTTCCAGTAAATATAAAATATTTTATAGATCAAACCTCTTATAATAGTAAAAATGTTGATTTAAATCTTTATGATTTAGAAAATGAATTCCTAAAGATAGCAGACTATGCTAAGGCTGAAGAAATTACAAAAGACGATATAGATAATACAATTATAAAAACTATTGATACAAATATATTTGAGTTTTTAGAGGCATTTAGCAGTAAAAATCCGGAGAGATCGTTAAATCTCTTTAATCAAATGTATCTTTCGGGCGAACCAGTACAAAGAATGTTTTTTATGATGATAAGGCAGATAAGGATGATACTCGGATATGTCGTCTATAGGACTAAAGGCTATGATAATAATAGTATACAAGAAAAACTAGCTATAAAACCCTACGAATTTGGTAAAATAAGAAATCAGGCAAGTGGATTTAAACTAAAGGAATTGGAAAATATAATGAGAAGGCTTTTAGAAATAGATCTGGCTATGAAGTCAACGATGACTGAAGATAAGCTCCTGGTAGAGACTTTTTTAGTAGAAATGGGAAACGGTATATATGATAAATAATAGAATATAATAAATAAAACTTCGGATACCCGAAGTTTTTTAATTACATTGCGTTATTTAATTTTTTTGTTAAATGACTTAGTCTTCTAGAAGATGCATTTTTATGAATTATGTTGTTATGAGTAGCTCTTTTAAGCTTTTTATCAATTACTTTAAGTAACTCTCTAGCTTCTTCAGTGTTACCTGCTTCAATAGCACTATCAAATTTCTTTACAGAAGATTTTATAGATGTTTTTCTAGCTTTATTTAATTCAGTTCTATATTTAGCAACTTCAATTCTTTTTTTAGCTGATTTTATATTAGCCAATACGTTCACCTCCAAATTAATCTAACAAAAATATTTTATCATGTAAGAATGAAAAATGCAAGTGAAAATATTTAAAATCCCACTCAAATCTAGGTTAAAAAATAAAAACTATAAAATCATGGATATAAAAGTTATACAGCTAGACCACATAGCTTGCTTTTTAAAATAATATTTTAAATATTGTATATAAATGGTATAATATAAGAATACAGGAGGAGATTGGATTGATAAATACTGAAAATGATGAAAATGATTCTAAAAAAGATAAAGGTAAAAAAGAAGAGATGATAGATTGGATAAAGAGCATCTCATTTGCCATAATAGTTGCAGTTTTGATAAATACTTTTTTGTTTAATTCTACCTATGTGCTTGGAAACTCTATGCAGCCTACTCTTCACCCAAAAGACAGATTGTTTGCTGTAAAAGCGACCCTGTTTTTTAAAGGACCTGAGAGAGGTGATATAGTTATTTTAAAGGCGCCTGATGATCCTAAAAAAGATTATATAAAAAGAATAATAGGAGTTGAAGGAGATTTAGTTGAAATTATAGAAGGAAGAGTATATGTAAATGAAAAGCTGCTTGAAGAAGATTATATAGAACAAGATTCTTACACTCACATATATAATACAGATATTTGGGAAGTTGGAGAAGATGAAGTTTTTGTATTAGGAGACAACAGAGAGAAAAATGCCAGTAAGGATAGCAGGACATTTGGAGTTATAGATGTAAAGGATGTAAAAGGTATTACCGGATTTAGATATTTTCCTATAAATGATAGATTTGGATCTATAGATTAGATATTTAAACTTTAATAGAGGATAGGCTTAAAATAAAGGATAGCTCTAATAAAACTGGGGTTATCCTTTATTCTAATAGTGTTTTACATATAGATGAAAATTTGCTATAATTACTTAGAATGAATTAAAGGAGGAAGAACACCTTAGATGAATAATAATAATAATAACAATAATAAAAAGAAAAATATAAGGAATTTCTCTATAATAGCCCATATAGATCACGGTAAGTCTACTCTTGCAGATAGACTTATAGAAAAAACAGGAATGTTGACTTCGCGTGAGATGCAGTCGCAAGTATTGGATAATATGGATTTGGAAAGAGAAAGAGGTATTACGATTAAATTAAAGGCAGTTAGACTTGACTATAAGGCTAAAAATGGAGAAGAGTACATATTAAACCTTATAGATACTCCTGGACATGTCGATTTTACCTATGAGGTTTCAAGATCTCTAGCAGCATGTGAAGGGGCTGTTTTAATAGTAGATGCAACACAGGGAATAGAAGCTCAGACGTTAGCAAACGTATATCTTGCTTTAGATCAGGACTTAGAAATACTTCCGGTAATAAATAAAATTGACCTTCCAAGTGCAAGACCTGAAGAAGTTAAAAAAGAAGTGGAGGATATTATAGGGATAGATTGTGAAGAAGCTCCTTTAATATCAGCTAAAAATGGAACAAATATAGAAAGTGTCTTAGAGGCAATAATAGAAAAAATACCAGCGCCAGAGATGGATACAAAAGCTCCTCTTAAAGCTTTAATCTTTGACTCTATTTATGACTCCTATAAAGGTGTTATATGTTATGTAAGGATAGTAGAGGGAACTGTAAAACCAGGTACTGAGATACAACTTATGGCAACTGGAAAAACTTTTGAAGTAGCAGAAGTTGGAGTTATAACTGGAGAGCATATAGTTTTAGACAAGCTTGAAGCTGGAGATGTAGGATTTATAACGGCTAGTATAAAAAATGTTAAAGAAGCAAATGTAGGAGATACTATAACCTCAAAGAATAATCCGACAAAAGAAGCTCTTCCAGGATACAAGGAAGTTGTACCAATGGTTTACAGTGGTATATATCCATCTGAAGGAGAGGACTTTAACTCAGTGCGTGAAGCTCTTGAAAAGCTTCAGGTAAATGATGCAGCACTTGTTTTTGAACCAGAGACATCAGTTGCCCTAGGATTTGGATTTAGATGCGGATTCTTAGGCCTGCTCCACATGGAGATTATTCAAGAAAGACTTGATAGAGAGTTTAACTTAAATATAATAGCAACTGCTCCAAGTGTTATCTATAAGGTAATAAAAAAGGATGGAAGTATGGTTGAAATTCAAAACCCAAGCAATCTTCCGCCGCAAGATGAAATAGACTATATGGAGGAACCAATTGTTAATGCATCTATAATGAGCCCAACGGAATATGTTGGAACTATAATGGAACTTTGTCAAAACAAGCGAGGCAACTTTATAAATATGGAATATTTAGAAGAAACAAGAGTAGTTCTTCACTATGACCTGCCTTTAAACGAGGTTATATACGATTTCTTTGATGCTCTTAAATCAAAGACACGAGGGTATGCTTCTTTTGATTATGAATTAAAGGGATACAAAAGATCAGATCTTATAAAATTAGATCTTCTTATAAACGAAGAATCAGTCGATGCCTTCTCACTTATAGTTCATAGAGATAAGGCTTATGAGAGAGGAAAGAGTATAACAGAAAAGTTGGTAGATGAGATTCCAAGGCATCAGTTTACCATACCGATACAAGCAGCTATTGGATCAAAAATAATAGCTCGTGAGACTATTCGTGCCCTTAGAAAAGATGTTACAGCTAAGTGTTATGGAGGAGATATCTCCCGTAAGAGAAAATTATTAGAAAAACAAAAGCAAGGTAAGAAAAGAATGAGACAAATTGGTTCAGTAGAAGTTCCTCAAGAGGCATTTTTAGCTGTTCTTAAATATGATGATTAAATAGAAATGATTAAAATACCTACCTTTAAAGGTAGGTATTTTAAATTAGGAGGAAGGTCATGGACAATATAGGAATTTATATTCATATTCCATTTTGCAGGGCTAAGTGTTACTACTGTGACTTTACAAGTTTTGCAGGAAAAGAAAATATAATAGATAGATATATAGATAATCTTATAGGAGAATTAGGACTATATAAAGATAAGGTTAAAGATAAGAAAATATATTCTATATTTATTGGTGGGGGGACCCCTTCGCATATAGACGAGAAACATATAGTTAGAATAATGAAGTTTATTCGAGAAAACTTTAATGTAGATGATCTTGAAGAAGCGAGTATAGAAATAAATCCGGGCACTTTAGATAAAAATAAGGCTCAAGCCTATAAAGATGCAGGAATAAATCGAGCTAGTATGGGAGTGCAGACCTTAAACCCGGATCATCTTAAAAAAATAGGAAGAATACACGATGAAAAGCAAGTTTATGAATCTTATGAAACGCTAAGAAGAGCTGGATTTGATAATATAAATTTAGATTTCATATTTGGGCTGCCAGATGAAACTATAGAAGATGTCTCAAAGAATTTAGATCTTATAGAAGAAATTAAACCTGAACATATATCTTATTATGGACTTATACTAGAAGAAGGTACTGTGCTATACAAGCTAGAAGGCAAGGGAGAGCTCAATATTCCAAGTGATGAAAAAGAGCGGGAGATGTACTATCTTATAAAAAAGAGACTGAAGTCTATGGGCTATCTTCACTATGAGATATCAAACTTTTCTTTAAGGGGAAGAGAATGCAAACACAATGTGCTTTATTGGAACATACTTCCCTACATTGGAGTTGGACTATCAAGTCACTCTTATTATGGAGGAAAAAGATATTGGAACCATGATAATTTCCAGGATTATTTTAAAGCTATAGATAAGGGGGAGCTTCCCATAGAAGGAGAAGAGAAATCTACTCTTAAAGATGAAATATCAGAGTTTGCTATAATGGGTCTTAGGTTTATAGATGGAATAGATAAGCAAATATTTAGAGATAGATTTGGCAAAAGTATAGAATACTACTATAAAGAAGCAATTAAAGATCATATAGAAGATGGATTGCTAGAAGAAAATGAAAGAAGCATAAAACTTACAGACAAGGGACTTGACCTTTCAAATAAGGTAGAAGTAGACTTTTTATTGGAATAAAATAATAAATTCTACTTTTTTTCTTTTATCTCTTGACAAAGCTCTGAAAAAATGATAATTTATTAATATGGTCTTAGCACTCTAAGAGATAGACTGCTAACAACATCCAAGATATGGATTCCGAGGTGAAAATAATGTTGGATGATAGAAAATTAAAAGTTCTATATGCTATTATTAATAGTTATATAGATACAGCTGAACCGATAGGTTCTAGAACTATTTCAAAAAACTTTGACTTAGGAGTTAGTTCAGCTACAATAAGAAATGAAATGTCAGATTTAGAAGAACAGGGATTTTTAAATAAACCTTATTCATCTTCTGGAAGAATACCTTCTGAAAAAGCTTATAGACTTTATGTAGATGAAATAATGAAATCACATATTTTCAGCAAAAAAGCTTCAGAAGATGCTCATATGAAGAGTTTATTAACTAAAGAAAACGCCCACATAGAAGAGATAATGCAAAACGCAGCCAAGATACTCTCTGTGTTTACAAACTATACTTCTATAGTAGCATCACCAAAATTTCAAAATAGCATAATAAAACAAATTCAATTGGTATCTCTAGAAGGATTAGGGGTACTTATAGTAATAGTACTAAATAATGGGATAATAAAAAATCCTATGTATAAATGTAGCGAAAAGATTGATTCTGATGATTTAAATATTATATCTAATATTATAAACGAAGAATTAAGAGGTATTAATCTAGAAGAACTATTTATTAAATTAGAAAATGGATATTCATATAGCCAAGATAAGCGAGAAGCAAATAGATATAAAAAAATAATAGATATGATCTATCCAATACTTTTAGATTCTATAGAAGATCTTATTTCTATAGAGTTATATTTTGAAGGCCTTACTAATATTTTTAATTTCCCCGAATATAGAGATGTAGAAAAAGCTAAATCTCTTATGTCATTTATAGAAGATAAAGATTTAATCTTAAATATGCTGGCTAATACATCTTTAAACGAGGGTGTAGACATTATAATAGGAAATGAAAATATATATTCTCCAATAAAAGATATAAGTATAATAACAACAACTTATAAAACTGGAGATAAGATCTTTGGAAGAGTAGGACTCATTGGACCTATGCGGATGGACTATGTTAATCTGATCAATACTTTAAAGGTTTTTTCCAAAGATATCAATCAAGCAATAAATTTTTTATTGGATGAATAGATATAGATAAATAATTAAATCTGAGGTGAGAAAATGAAATTTAATAAAGAAGACAATGAAGAAAAAGATTTAAAAGAAGAAGATGAAAAATCAGAAGACGAAAAAGTAGAAGAAGAATATGGGGTCAATAAGGAAGAGACAGTTTTCGCTAGTGACGATGAAGAACTAGACAAAGTTTTAAAAGAAAATGAAGAACTTAATACTAGATTTCAAAGACTACAGGCTGATTTTATAAATTATAAAAAAAGAGTAGAAAAAGAAAAAGAAGGATTAATAAGCTATGGTATGGAGTCATTAGCTTTTGATTTATTGCCTATCCTCGATAACTTTGAAAGAGCTCTAGAGACTGAACAAGATAAAGAAGATCCATTCTTTAAAGGAATTCAAATGATTCAAGATGGACTACTTGGTGTACTAGAGAAAAACAATATAAAAGAGATGGATTCTTTAAACAAACCTTTTAATCCTGAGATTCATCATGCTGTTGGCATGGAAGACTCAGAAGAACATGAAAAAGATATAGTAATTAGAGTTCTTCAAAAAGGGTATACTATGAAAGAAAAAGTTATAAGACCAGCAATGGTTATGGTATCTCAATAGTAAAAATAAATAAAACTATATAAAAATAAAAAATAATTTGTTAAATTGGGAGGAAATATAAATGGGAAAAATAATAGGAATTGATTTAGGAACAACAAACTCTGCTGTAGCTGTAATGGAAGGTGGAGAAGCGATAATAATACCTAACGTTGAGGGAAACAGAACTACTCCTTCAGTAGTAGCATTTACAAAAGACGGTGAAAGATTAGTGGGGGAAACTGCAAAGAGACAGGCAATAACTAACCCTGAGAGAACAGTTCAATCAGTAAAAAGAGAAATGGGTACAGATTACAAGATAAGCATAGACTCTAAAGACTATACACCACCTGAGTTATCAGCTATGATTCTTCAAAAAATAAAAGCTGACGCTGAAAGCTATTTAGGAGAAACTGTAACTGAAGCTGTTATAACAGTTCCAGCATACTTTACGGACAGCCAAAGACAAGCAACTAAAGACGCTGGAAAGATTGCAGGACTTGAAGTTAAGAGAATCATAAACGAGCCAACTGCAGCAGCACTTGCATATGGCATGGATAAACAAGAGGGACAACACAAGATCATGGTATTTGACCTAGGTGGAGGAACCTTTGACGTATCTATCCTTGAACTCGGAGACGGAGTATTTGAAGTTCTTTCTACAAGAGGAAACAATACACTTGGTGGAGACGACTTTGATAATAAACTAATAGAATATATAAATGATGCATTTAAAAAGGAAAATGGTGTGGATCTTACGAAAGATAAGATGAGTCTTCAAAGATTAAAAGAAGCTTCAGAAAAAGCTAAAAAAGAATTATCTTCAACTATGTCTACAAGCATAAACCTACCATTTATTACAGCAACACAAGCAGGTCCAGTTCACTTAAACATGGATATAACTCGTGCAAAATTTGAAGAACTTACTTCAGAATTAGTAGATAATACTATGGAACCTGTTAAACTTGCTCTTAAAGATGCAAATTTAAAAGCTGGAGATATAGAAAAAGTATTATTAGTAGGTGGATCTACTAGAATACCAGCTGTTCAATCAGCAGTTAAAAACTTAATTGGAAGAGAACCACAAAAAGATATAAACCCAGATGAGTGTGTTGCACTTGGTGCAGCTATACAAGGTGGAGTTTTAAGTGGAGAAGTTAAAGACTTACTACTTCTTGACGTAACACCACTTTCATTAGGACTTGAAACACTTGGTGGAGTAACTACACGACTAATAGAGAGAAATACAACTATTCCTACTAAGAAGTCTCAAACATTTACAACAGCAGCAGACAATCAAAATTCCGTGGATATTCATGTTCTTCAAGGTGAAAGAGAAATGTCTAAAGACAACACTACACTTGGAAGATTCCAGCTTGACGGAATACCAACAGCTCCAAGAGGAGTTCCTCAGATAGAAGTTACTTTTGATATAGATGCTAATGGTATAGTAAATGTTAGTGCTAAAGACTTAGGAACTGGAAAAGAGCAAAGAATAACTATAACATCTTCATCAAATCTTTCAGAAGATGAGATAGATAAGAAAATCAAAGACGCAGAGAGATTTGCAGAAGAAGATAAAGCTAAAAAAGAAACTATAGAAGTTAGAAATACAGCAGATACACTAGTTTATCAAACAGAAAAAACTATGAAAGATCTAGATGATAAGATCTCAGAAGATGAAAAAACAACAGTAAACACTAAATTAGACGAATTAAAGAAAGCATTAGAGTCTGATGATATGGGAGATATAAAAGCAAAAACTGAAGAACTTAATACAGAGTTCTATAAAATCTCTGAAAAAATATATGAAAACACTAATCCAGAAGGACAAGCAGGAGCAGAAGGACAAGAAAGTGCACCTGAGGACGATGTAGTAGAAGGAGATTATGAAGTGGTAGATGAAGATGAGGTAGATGGAGAATAATTAATATGTAAAGATTAATTAGCAATTAAGAAAAATAAATTTCAAAGCTAAATCAACTGATTTAGCTTTGAAATTTTTAATGCTAAGATTACATATTTAAGAAAGCGGGGAAATTTTTTGAGAGATTATTATGAAATATTAGGATTGGAAAAAAATGCAAGTGAAGATGAAATTAAGAGCGCCTATAGAACTATAGCTAAAAAATTTCATCCAGATTTAAATCCAGATAATGAAGAAGCAGAAAAAAGCTTTAAAGAAGCTACTGCAGCTTACGAGATATTAAGGGATCCAGAAAAAAGATCTCGTTATGATAGATTTGGTCATAGTGGAGTAGACCCAAATTCTCAAGGATTTGGCGGATTTGGAGATATATTTGAAGATATATTTGATATCTTTGGTGGAGGTGGAGGACACTCTAGAAGAAGACAAGGTCCAATGCAGGGTGAAGATTTACGATATGGCCTAAATATAGACTTAAAAGATGCTGTTTTTGGAGCAGAAAAAAGTATTCATATTAATAGACAAGAAGAGTGTACTACATGTCATGGAGATGGAGCCAAGCCTGGAACTGATAAGAAAACATGCACTAGGTGTAATGGATCGGGAGAAGTTAAATTTGCCCAGCAAACTCCATTTGGTCAATTTGTAAGAAGTGCCCCTTGTGATACATGTGAGGGAAGTGGGGAAATTTTTGAAGAAAAATGTGAAACTTGTCACGGCAGTGGAAAAGAAAATAAAACTAGGGAAATAAAAATAAATATTCCTCCCGGAGTAGATAGTGATTCTGTAATATCTATGAGAGGTGAAGGAGAAGCTGGTGAGAAAGGTGGACCAGCAGGAGATTTATATGTTTATATAAATGTAGAAGAAGATCCAGTCTTTAAAAGAGAACGCAATAATATATTTATAGAGATACCTATTACTTTCCCAGAAGCGGTACTGGGTTCTGAAATAGAAGTACCAACACTTGAAGGAATTGAAAAGTTTGATCTTCCTAAGGGAACTCAAACTGGAACTCAGTTCAGACTTAAGGATAAAGGTGTTCCTAACTTAAGAGGCGGAGGTAAGGGAGACTTGTACTTTGAGGTAGTAGTTCAAGTTCCTAAAAAGATAGATGAAAAACAAGAAGAGCTTCTTTTAGAATTCTCTAAGGGAATGGGAGAAGAACTTCATACAAATAAAAAGAGTTTTTTCGATAAAGTTAAAGACGTATTTAAATAGGAAACTATCATCTCCCAGGAGATGATAGTTTTTTTACTAGAAAACAAGTCTTCTTTAAGCTATAATTAAGGAGACAATAAAAATGGGAAGTGTTTATATGAAATGGACAGAAATAAAAGCTACAATAGCAAAGAAAGATGAAGAACTCGTTTCAGGTATATTTTATAATATAGGAGCAGCGGCATTAGATATAGAAGATCCCAATGATCTTATAGATCTATCAAATCAAAAAGAAGGATGGGACTTTTTTGGAATAAATTTAGAAGGCTTAAATCTAGAAGAAATAATTATTAAAGCATTTTTTTCTGAAGAAGAAGATATAGACGCTATTATCGCTTCATTTAAAGCGCAGATAGAAGCGGAAGGTCTTGGGGTTATTACGCTAGATGAAATAGAAGATGAAGATTATTTAAACAATTGGAAGAAATATTTTAAGCCCTTTAAAATAGGAAAAAATATAATTATAAAACCTTCTTGGGAAAACTATGAAGAAGAAAAAGAAGACATAATAATAGATATAGATCCAGGTATGGCTTTTGGTACAGGAACACACGAAACTACTTCGCTATGTATAGAAGCTTTAGAAGAGCATGTAAAGGATGGAGACACAGTTTTTGATATAGGTTGCGGAAGTGGTATTCTTAGTATAGTAAGCGCAAAGCTAGGTGCGAAAGATCTAGTTGCTATAGATCTTGACCCAGCTTGTGTAAGGATATCCAAGGAAAATATAGCTCACAACAATCTAAGTGATAAGATAGAAGTCAAGCATGGAGATCTATTAGAAGTATTGGAAGGAAAAGCAGATGTAATAGTTGCTAATATAATAGCAGAAGCTATTCTCAGTATAACTGCTACTGTAAAAAATTATTTAAAAGAAGATGGAATCTTCATAGCATCTGGAATAATCTTAGATAAGAGAGATAGTGTTCTAGAATCTTTAAACATGAATGGATTTAAATTACAAGAAATAAAAACACAAGGCGAATGGGTATGTATAATATCTTCTAAGGAATAGGTGATTTGATGCATAGGTTTTTTGTGGATAAAGAAGCAATAGACAATAAAAAGATAACTATAGAAGGAAAAGACTTTAATCATATTAAAAATGTACTGAGAATGACGATCGGTGAGGAAGTAGAAGTTTCTTCTAAAGGGAATGTATATTTAGGAGAAATAAAATCGATTCTAGAGGCAAGTATAATAATTAATATATTAGAAACTAGATCAAGAAGGTCTTATAATGATATCGAAATTACTCTATTCCAAGGATTAGCCAAGGGCAGTAAGATGGATTTGATAATTCAAAAAGGAACAGAAATAGGTATTAAAAACTTTTATGGAGTTTCAACCCATAGGACTATAGTTAAAATAAATGATGAGAAAAAAGAAAAAAGTCGTCTAAAAAGGTGGAATGCTATAGCTGAAGAAGCAGCTAAGCAATCTAAACAAAGATACATTCCAGAAGTAAAGGATATTATAAGCTTTAAAGAGATGCTCGAATTATTAAAAGCTGATGGAGCTGTTATAGTTCCCTATGAAGATGAAATGAATATTTCTATTGGAGAAGTTTTAAAGAAAATAAAAGAAGAAAATATAAAAAAAATAAATTTAATTATAGGACCAGAAGGTGGTTTTGAAAAATATGAAGTAGAAGCTATAAAAAATGTCGATGGACTAGTTGTTTCTTTAGGATCTAAAATACTTAGAACTGAAACTGCAGGTCTAGTAGCAGCTACAATAATATTTTATGAACTTTCTGGGTTAGGAGTGATTTAATGAAAAAAGTAGCATTTCATACTCTGGGATGTAAAGTAAATCAATATGAAACCGGGGCTATGGAGAAGTTGTTTGAAGATAGAGGTTATGAGATAATAAGTGAAACAGAAGCTGCCGATGTTTATGTAATAAATACATGTACAGTTACTAATCTTTCAGATAGAAAGTCCCGACAATTTATTAGGAGGGTAAAAAAATTAAATGAAGATTCAGTCGTAGCGGTAGTAGGCTGCTATTCTCAAGTGTCGCCTGAGGAAATTGAAGACTTGCCTTTCGTAGATGTTATAATGGGAACTACTGAGAGAAACAGGATAGTAGATCTTTGTGAGATGGCTAAGCAAGAAAGCAGAAAGTTTAATATAGTAAAAGATATTAGAACGAATAAGGAATTTGAAAAGCTTGAAATAGATAATGTAAACTCTAAAACAAGGGCTTATATAAAAATTCAAGATGGGTGTAATCAGTACTGTTCATACTGTATTATACCTTATGCTAGAGGACCTATAAGAAGTAGAGGATTAGAAGATATCGTAGAAGAAGCTCAGGCTCTTTCGCTAGCTGGGTTTAAAGAACTAATCCTAACTGGTATCCACGTTGCATCTTATGGAAAAGATTTAAAAGAGCTTTCACTTATTAATGTTATAGAGCGAATAGCTGAAATAGAAGGTATTGAAAGAATAAGACTCAGTTCAGTTGAACCAAATTTAATAGATGAAGAGTTTATGAAGAGAATAGTTGCAACAGGTAAAGTATGTGACCATTTCCATCTCTCACTTCAAAGTGGATCTGACAGTGTCTTAAAGAGGATGAACCGGAAATATACGGCAGCAGAATTTAAAGAAAAAGCTGATATTATAAGAGAATTCATGCCCCATGCAGGACTTACTACTGATGTTATAGTGGGTTTTCCCGGTGAAACAGATGAAGAGTTTTTAGAAACTATTGAATTTGTAAAGGAAATTCAGTTTTCAAAGATTCATGTATTTAAATATTCGCCAAGAAAAGGAACCCCTGCGGCCGATTCTAAAGAGCAGATAAATGGATTGGTTAAAAATGAAAGAAGTAAAACACTAATTAGCTTAGCGGAGACACTTACAGAAGCTTTTAACTCTAAATTTTTAGGAAAAAAACTAGAAGTCCTGTTTGAAGAAGAAAATCCAGCTAGAGCTGGAATGTATGAAGGATACACTACTAACTATATAAGAGTTAAGGCTATGAGCAATACTGATATGATAGGCAATATAAAAGAAATCCATATAATAGATTACCAGGAAGAAATATTAATAGGCGAATAAAAGAATTTTTTAAAAGGAGGTGTAAAAAATGGATGATTGTCTATTTTGTAAAATAGCAAATAGAGAAATACCTAGTGAAATTTTATATGAAGACGAAGAAATAGTTGCATTTCCAGATATTAATCCAACCGCTCCAGTTCATATTCTAATTATTCCTAAGCTACACATTGCCTCTAGTGACGACTTAAATGAAGAAAATTCTTATTTAGTTGGCAAGATCTTTTTAGTGGCCAAAAAACTAGCAAAAGACATGGGTCTGGATGAGGGCTATAGACTAGTAAACAACTGTAAGGAAGATGGAGGACAAACTGTAGATCATATTCACTTTCATTTATTAGGTGGAAGAAAGATGTTATGGCCGGCAGGTTAAAAAGATTCTTGAATTAAATTAAAATTTAATGTATAATAGATGAGTATCAAAGTTCTACCAGATAAAAGTAATGCAACATTTTAACGGGTAGAGGGGAGGGAAACAAACATGTCAGAAACAAAAGTAGGAGAAAACGAATCTTTAGAGAGTGCTTTAAAAAGATTTAAAAGACAATGTGCACGCTCTGGAGTAATAGGGGAAGTAAGAAAAAGAGAACACTACGAGAAACCAAGTGTAAGAAAAAAACTTAAATCTGAAGCAGCTAGAAAGAAAAAAAATAAAAAGTTTTAATTGAAAAAGATTTTAATGAGAAGGTGAAAATGTGTCCCTTGAAAAAAGACTAATGGAAGATTTCAAAACCTCCATGAAAAACAAAGATACTGTTAGAAAAAATACTATAACTCTGGTAAGAGCAGCTATAAAACAAATTGAAATTGATGAAAGAAGAGAAGTTCCAGAGATGGAAATTATTGGAATCATCTCTAAGCAATTAAAAGAAAAAAGAACTGTAATTGAAGAATTTCAAAGAGGGAACAGACAAGACCTTATAGATACTACAAACCAAGAGATAGATATTCTTTTAGATTATCTTCCCAAGCAACTTTCAGAAGAAGAAGTAGAAAATATAGTTGAAGAAACTATTAAAGAAACAGGAGCTTCTTCTATGAAAGATATAGGACTTGTGATGAAAAGTGTTATGCCAAAGGTAGAAGGCAAAACAGATGGAAATGTAGTAAGTAAAATCGTAAAGAATAAATTAACTTAGCCTGGAATAAAATCCAGGCTTTTTTATAACCATTTAATTCTAAAAAATAAATGTTGATCCAAGACTAAGCTTTAAGAAGAGTTACCTATGGAACTTTCATTAAAGCTTTTTTTATATATTATTATAGGTTAAATTGAATAATTAAACTTATAACAATTGGGTAAATATAGTATATAATGATAAATAGATTAAGATTTATTTTTTAGAATATATTTATAAAATTATTTAATAGATTTAAAATGGGGGTGGATTTATGAAGAAGACAAGAATTTTACTAGTACTACTTATATTGTTAATGGTTTTTAGTTCTATGAGTTTTGCAGATGAAAATCCAGATGTTTATGTTGTTCCAATAAATGGTGAAATAAACAGAGCTACCGCTAACTTTGTAAAGGATGCAATCAAAGATGCCAATGAAAAAGGACCTAAGGCTATAATATTTGAGATTAACACATATGGCGGTTTGGTAGATCAAGCAATTGAAATCAAAGATGCTATACTATCTACAAGTATACCTACTATAGCTTTTGTAAACAACAAGGCAGTATCAGCTGGAGTTTTAATAACTATAGCAAGTGAAAATGTAGTTATGGCACCAAATGCTACTATAGGCTCTGCTGAAACTATACCAAACACAGAGAAAAATCTATCATTTTGGAGATCGGTACTTAGAGATACAGCCGTTTATAGAGGAAGAAACGAACAGATAATCCAGGCAATGGCAGATAAGGATATTGAGGTAGATGGATTAAATAAAAAGGGAAAACTTGTAAACTTAACATCAAAAGAAGCACTAGAATATGGTATAACAGATCATATATCTGATGATTATAAGGATATATTAGCTAAGTTTGATATAAAAGATGCCAATATAAAAGAATATAATGAAGGATTGCAGATAAAATTAGCCAAGTATATCTCAACACCTGCCCTGAGCAGTTTTCTCTTGACTCTGGCATTTGTAGGACTTATAGTAGAGCTTCTAACCCCGGGTTTTGGAGTAGGAGGAACAATTAGTATATTGGGATTTGGACTTTATTTTGCAGGAAACATACTAGCTGGAAGTTCAAATTGGACATCTCTTGCTCTGTTTGTAACAGGCTTTATACTAATAGTAATAGAAGCTATAGTTCCGGGATTTGGATTGCCTGGTATAAGCGGTACTATACTCGTGCTAGTAGGAATAGTATTGGCTACAGATTCTATAGCAGTAGCACTTCTTTCTTTAAGCATCGCGATTATTATCACTACAATATTAACTATCATCTTGCTTAAAATTGGGTATAGAAGCAAATTGCTAGACGGTTTTATTTTAACCGGTGAAGATAAAAAACAGGAAGTTTATATAGGCTCTAGATCTAAAGGTTATTATTTGAAAAAGATAGGAGTAACAGTTACGGAACTTCGCCCGTCAGGGTTTATAAATATAGAAGGTGAAAGAATAGATGCTCTTTCTGATGAGGGATTTATAGCGTCAGGTTCTTCTATTGAAGTAATTAGGGTCGAGGGTTCAAAAATATTTGTAAGGAGGATATAAATTATGTTTGAAGCGGGATCAGTAGTTTTACCAATAATTATAGCTATAGTAATTATAATAATAGTTATGTTATTTTTTACATTTATTCCAGTTGGATTATGGATAACAGCTTATTTCTCAGGAGTTAAAGTCAAGATACTAACGCTAGTAGGAATGAGACTTAGAAGGGTAGCACCAAGTAGGATAGTTAATCCTATGATAAAGGCTACAAAAGCGGGACTAAACTTAGATGTAGACTCATTAGAGGCTCATTACTTAGCAGGGGGAAATGTAAATACCCTGATAGATGCTCTTATAGCTGCGCAAAGAGCAGAAATACCTCTAGATTTTGACAGGGCAGCTGCTATAGACTTAGCAGGAAGAAATGTTCTTGAAGCGGTGCAGGTAAGTGTTAACCCTAAGGTTATAGAGACACCTCTGATTGCAGCAGTATCTAAAGATGGTATAGAAGTAATAGCTAAAGCTAGGGTAACAGTTAGAGCTAATATTGAAAGACTTGTCGGAGGAGCTGGAGAAGAGACTATCATAGCTAGAGTAGGAGAGGGAATTGTAACTACAGTAGGTAGTTCAAACAGCCATAAAGATGTATTAGAAAATCCAGATAGTATTTCAAAAAATATATTAGGAAAAGGTCTTGATGCTGGAACTGCATTTGAGATTCTTTCAATAGATATAGCAGACGTTGACGTAGGAAGAAACATAGGAGCAAGATTACAGATGGACCAGGCAGAAGCTGACAAGAGAATAGCAGAAGCTAAAGCAGAAGAGCGAAGAGCGATGGCAGTAGCAAAAGAGCAGGAAATGAAGGCAGAAGTTGAACACATGAGAGCTAAAGTTGTAGAGGCTGAAGCCGAGGTTCCGCTAGCACTTGCAACTGCTTTAAGAGAAGGAAAGCTTGGAGTTATGGATCATTATAATATGAAAAATGTATTAGCAGATACTAATATGAGATCTTCAATATCCAAAATGACAGATCAAGACAAAAAGGATAAATAAGATAAATAAGATAATTAGGATGTGAGATTATGGGATCCTTAGTATTTTTTGCTTTTATAATAGGTATAGATTTACTATTTAAGAGTATGAAAGACAAAAAAAAGATAGAAGCAATAAGACAAAAAAAGATGCAAGAACTTAAGAATAAACCGATTAATCAATCTTCTAATTCAGTATCATCAAGCATTAAAAGAGAAGAATTAAAGGAACAAAATCGATATATCGGAGATAAGAAGTCAGATTTTCACGGAGAAGGACAATCTTATAGAGATGAGCATGAAGGGTATAGAGAACGATATGATGATAGATATAAATCTATACAAGAGAGTTATACTAAAGATATAGATGATAAAAATCATAGTCTTTATGATCCAAACGCCATAGAAACAAGCTCCAAGAAGCAATATAAAGAACTTGATATAAGAGACTATGGAAGAGATAAGAATACAGTTGAGATACCAGTTCCTAAAGCATCTACATTTAAAAAAGATGTTTTAAATGGAATAATATTTGCAGAAATCCTAGGAAAGCCAAAGAGTCTGCAGAAAAGATAGTTTAAAACTTATGACTATGAGATACACTTTGAGGTTGATTCAACTTTAAAGTGTATTTTTATATTCTAATATCCTCTACGTACTATCAAGCTTTTATAAATTCGAAAAACTCAAGAATACAGAATAAATGAGACACGGAGTATAGTCTCATAAGTATAAAAATATGGAATTATTGTAAGTAATATGTTATTATTAAAGATAAAGTGTTTAGGTTAAATCTATATAAAATCTAGATATAATTATCGAAAATAAATCTAAATGATATACAATATAATAAGTTTCTAGAGTAGAGATAGAAGATTTTATTTATATTCTAGCTTTTCGTAAAAGTACTCGTGAGTTTAATCTGTAATAGTTAAAAAATAATAAAACTACTAATTGGAGGCGGAAATTTGATAAAAGGAAATGAAGAAAATAAAGCTAGTAAAGAAGAAGGTAAAGCTAACAAAGAGGAAAATAAAGAAATAGAAATCTTAATTGAGAACAATAATATGATAAATGAAATATTCGGAAGTTTAGATGAAAATATCAATTGGATAAAAGAAAAGTTAAATATAAATATTTTTTTAAGAGATGGTAGAGTTAAAATTGTTGGTATTGAAAAAGATGTTGAATTAGGTGAAAAGCTAATACATGATTTAATACAAGTAATAAAATCACAAAAAAAGTTAGATAAACACGATCTTATCTATACGCTAGACTTGGTATTAAATGGTGAAGAAGGAAGAATTAGTGAGTTACTGAATGAAATTATTATGGTAACAGCAAGTGGTAAGACACTAAAGCCGAAAACCCTAGGACAAAAAAGATATCTAGATGCAATTAAAAAACGTGATGTTGTCTTTGGTATAGGACCTGCTGGTACTGGTAAAACCTATCTAGCTATGGCAATGGCTATAAAAGCTTTTAAAAACAAGGAAGTAGATAGAATAATACTTACAAGGCCGGCAGTAGAAGCGGGAGAGAATCTAGGATTTCTACCGGGTGACCTTCAAGAAAAAGTAGATCCATATTTAAGACCAATATACGATGCTCTATTTGATATAATGGGTTCAGAAAACTATCTTAGGTATTTAGAAAAAGGAGTTATTGAAGTAGCTCCTCTAGCATATATGAGAGGTAGAACCTTGGACTCAGCTTATGTAATTTTAGATGAGGCCCAAAACACTACAAATGAACAGATGAAGATGTTTTTAACCAGACTCGGCTTTGGTTCCAAAGCAATTATAACAGGAGATATAACCCAGATAGACTTACCGAGGGGCAAAGAATCTGGACTTAAAACAGCGATTAAGATTTTAAGTGATGTAAAAGGTTTGGAGATGATCCATTTATCAAAGGCAGATATTGTAAGGCATCCCCTAGTTCAAAGAATAGTAGCGGCGTATGAAGAATTTGAAAAGGATAAATAGAATATAAAAAGGAATGATTTGCATGGAAGTTTTTCTTGATAACAGGCAATCCAAAATTACTATAGAAGAAGGAATATTACAGCTTCTTAAGTTAGTAGTAAAGACGAGTCTAAAAGTTCTGGAGATGGAAGATGAGTATGAGGTTTCTATATCATTTGTAGATAATGAAGAAATTAGAGATCTAAACAGAGACTATAGAGGTGTAGACTCTGCGACTGATGTACTATCTTTTCCAATAGATGATGATATGCCAGTTCCCATTCCTCTCCTTGGAGATATTATTATTTCCCTTGAAAAAGCACTTGAACAGTCAAGAGAGTATGATCATAGCCTCGAGAGGGAGATAGCATATTTAACTGCCCATAGCATGCTCCATCTTTGTGGATATGATCATATGGAAGCTGATGAAAAAAAAGATATGAGGGACATGGAAAAAGAGATTATGAAGGAGCTAGGAATTTTCAAAGATTCAAAAAAGGATAAAGGGATATGAAGAAAAAGTTTAATAGAAATATAATTGATAGCTTTAATCATGCAGTTTCCGGTATAATTTTATCTATAAAAACTGAAAGAAATATGTTGATTCACTATATAGGTGCAATACTCGTCCTCTTTGCAAGTTTATTTTTTGATTTTTCAAGAATGGAATTTTTAATTCTTTTATTTGCAGTTACACTTGTAATAGTTATGGAACTTATGAATACTGCTATAGAAAAAACGGTTGATATGATAACGGTTGAATACCATCCTCTGGCAAGGCTTGTAAAAGATATTGCAGCAGGAGCGGTACTTATTTCTGCTATGAATGCTTTTTTAGTAGGATATTTATTGTTTTTTGATAGATTGAATACTCTTAGTGGGTTGATAATATTTAAGATAAGAAGTTCAAGCATTCATTTAACATTTGTAAGTCTTATCTTAGTAGTGCTCTTAACAATAGGTCTCAAGGCTAGATTTTACAGGGGTCATGGAACCCATTTTCAAGGAGGTACAGTAAGCGGTCACTCGGCTGTATCCTTTTGTATAGCCACAATAGTGGCGGTCTTATCAGAAAATATGCTTGTTATTACAATGACTTTTGCGCTGGCCTTGCTTGTGGGTGAGAGTAGGATAGAAGGCAGAATCCACACTTTATCAGAAGTAATATTGGGTGCAATACTAGGAACTATAGTAGGAATTCTTATATTTCAAATTATTGGGTAAGGGAGATTTAGTATGATAAAAATAAAAGGAAAATATTTACTGGTCTTATTAACTATATTGATAGCTTTGTCTGGATGTAAAAAAGAAGAGGCAGTCATAGAAAAAACTCCTGCTAGAGAAGATATTAAAGAAGAAAAATCTCAAGAAGCAGAAGATGAAGAAGAAACTGAGAAAGAGACGGAGGATTTAAGGGGAAAATCTATATCACCTTTAAGTGGAATATATGTAGAAGACGAAAAACTAGATAGAAGAGTAATGGGTATTATGTTTGATAATCATCCAAGCGCTAGATGGCAGGCTGGACTTAAAGATGCAGAAGTTGTTTATGAGTATCAAGTAGAAGCTCCATATACAAGATATTTAGCGTTCTTTCTAAGTAATGATCCCGAGTTACTTGGACCACTTAGAAGTGCAAGGCCGTATTTTGTTACAAATATACTAGAATATGACGCTTTATACGTAAGAGTTGGGGGAAGCAGAGAAGCAGATGCTGATATATTAAAATATAATATAGATCAAATAGATGCTAGAACTAGCAGTTCAAGCATTTTCTGGAGAAAATCTCATAAAAAAGCTCCAAACAACTTATATTCCGATATGAAAACACTTAGAAGTCTAGCTGATGGAAAAGGGTTAAATGAGGCTGGAGATATAAATATATTTGAGTTTAATCTTTATGACAAAGATATTCAAGGCTCGCCAGCAAGGGAAATAAATATTAACTACAATTCTCAAAATAAAACGGATTACTTATATAATGAAGAAGAAAAACAATATTATAGAAAAAAAGACGGTCAAGATCATATAGATGAAATAGATAAAAGTTATATAAAAGCTAAAAATATAATTATAAGAGAAGTCGAAACTAGGCCGCTTTCAGATGGCAAAAAGTTAGAAATGGATTTACTAGGCAATGGAAAGGGTAAGTACATTACAAATGGAAATATAATCGATATAAACTGGACTAAAAAATCTAGAGAAGAAAAGACTCGCTATACTCTTTTAAGCGGACAAGAGTTAAAGTTAAACCCAGGAGTTACATTTATTCAGGTAGTAAATCCTAAAATGGAGATATTGATTAAAGAATAATAGGAGGCATAAAATGGATGAAAAAGAATTAATAAAAAAAGCACTAGAAATTAAAGAACAAGCTTATGTACCTTATTCTAACTTTCATGTAGGAGCTGCCCTTCTTATGGAAGATGGAAAGGTTTATACGGGTTGCAATATAGAAATAGCATCCTATTCGCCCACTATATGTGCAGAGAGAACTGCTATCTTTAAAGCAGTATCAGAAGGGAGCAGGGATATAAAAGCTATAGCAATTGTAGGGGATGCAGGACTTACCTATCCTTGCGGAGTTTGCCGGCAGGTGATAAGAGAGTTTGGAAAAGATGCTAAGATAATTATAGCAAAGACTGAAGATGACTATGAAACATACCAACTAGAAGACCTTCTTCCGCACAGTTTTGGGCCGGAAGATTTAAAAAAAATAGGAAGTGATAAATAGAATGTATAAATCAGGATTTATAAGCGTTATAGGAAGACCGAATGTAGGAAAATCTACTCTTTTAAATGAAGTTATAGGAGAGAAAATATCAATTATATCAGACAAGCCACAAACTACTAGAAACAAGATACAACTTGTATATACAGGAGATGAGTTCCAATTAGTATTCTTGGATACACCAGGAATGCAGATGCCAAAAAATAAGCTTGGCGAGTATATGTTAAGAGCATCTAAAAGCACTCTACAAGAAGTAGATGTAGTTACCTTTATGGTTGATGAGAGTATGGATATTGGAAGTTTAGACAGTTATATAATAGATATATTAAAAGATGTTGAGACTCCTATCGTTTTATTGATAAATAAAATAGACAAAATGGAAAAAGAAGATGTCGCAAAACTTATTCAAAAATATGCTGAAATGGAAATTTTTGAAGAAATAATACCAATATCTGCATTAAACAATGATAATATAGAGAGATATATAGAAGTTTTAAAAGGCTTGATCCCAAATGGACCTCAATATTTCCCGGAGGATATGATAACAGATCAACCAGAGAGATTTATAATATCAGAACTTATAAGGGAAAAAGCTTTAATAAATTTAAAAGAAGAAGTGCCTCACGGTATATATGTGCATATAGATGATGTGAAAACCAGAAAAGATGGAGATTTAATGGATGTTTTTGCAACTATTTACACTGAAAAAGAGTCTCATAAGGGTATAGTAATAGGTAAAAAAGGGCAGATGCTCAAGCATATAGGACAAACTGCAAGAGAAGATATCGAAAGACTTATGGGAACTAAAATAAATCTTCAGCTATGGGTAAAAGTAGAGAAAAACTGGAGAGAAAAGGATAATAAGGTTAAATATTTCGGATATAAATAAAAAGAGGTTTATAAGTAAATAGTTAAATATAAGGATATGAGGAAAAATAAATTGATGCATATAAGTAGGGATAGAATATGATAAAAACAGAAGGTATTGTTTTAAGTGAGCTGAAGTTTAAAGATACCAGTAAAATTTTGAATATATATACAAAAGATTTAGGCAAAATACCTGTTATGGCCAAAGGAGCCTATAAGGCAAATTCTAAGCTGATGGCATCTACACAAGTGTTTTCTCAAAATGAATATATATTTCAAAAAGGTAAAACTTTCTACTATTTAAATCAGGGTAATATTATAGAATCTTATTACAATATGAGAGAAAATGTAGAGAGATTTATCTATGGTTCTTATATCCTAGAGCTTATAGAAAAGTCTTCACCTGAAGAAGAAGCCAACTTAACACTTTTTTTGTTTTTAGAAAAAAGTTTGAGCACTCTATCTTCTCTTGAAGAAGGTTTTCTTAGGTTTATAGTAGCCTTTCAAGTTAAATTTGTTAGTTTTATAGGATACAAACCCTATCTAAATACCTGCGTTATCTGTAACAAAAAGCCAACTGACATTATAAGATGGAGTCATGCAGAGGGTGGGATTATCTGCAGTGATTGTTTTAACAGAGATATGAGTTCACAATATATAAGTCTAGAAGTATACAAGGCAATGGTAGAACTTCTCTATATATCTTATGAGGATTTAGAAGAAGTAGATATAAGTTTAGACAACCTAAAAAAGCTGCAAATATTATTAGAAAATTATATTCTATATAATATAGACAGAAAAGAATTTAATAGTTTTAAAATGATAGATATGTTGTTAGAAAGCTAAAGATAGCCATTGAATATTGACATTGAATAAATAATTTGTTAAATTATAAAAAGAAAAGTATAAAAAATTAGGAAAAGATATTAGAAATATAAGCCTTTTATAGATTAAATGTAAAAGGTTTTGTTTTCTAAATGAGGAGGATGTTTATGTACTTTCAGGACATGATATTAAAGTTATATAATTATTGGGGTGAAAAAGGATGCACTATTATGGAGCCCTATGATATAGAAAAAGGTGCTGGAACGATGAGTCCTCATACTTTTTTAAGAGCGCTTGGACCGGAACCTTGGAAGATAATATATTTAGAGCCATCAAGAAGACCAGCAGACGCAAGGTATGGAGAAAACCCTAATAGGGTATATCAACATCATCAGATGCAGGTTATATTAAAGCCATCACCTGAAGATGTACAGGACTTATATCTTGACAGTTTAAGAGCTATAGGAATAGATCCCCTAAAGCATGATATAAGATTTGTAGAAGATAACTGGGAAGCACCTACCCTTGGAGCATGGGGACTAGGTTGGGAAGTGTGGCTTGATGGAATGGAGATTACACAATTTACTTATTTCCAGCAAGTAGGAGGAATAAACTGTGAGCTGGAGTCAGCAGAGCTTACTTACGGACTTGAAAGAATAGCTATGTACCTTCAAGACGTTGAAAATGTATTTGATATAAGATGGAATGAAAACTTAACTTATGGTGATATATTCAACAAAGCAGAATACGAACATTCTGTATATAGTTTTGAACTTGCAAATATAGATACGCTCAAAGAACTATTTACTATATATGAGGGAGAAGCTAAGGCTATATTGGAAAAAAGACTGGTAATGCCGGCTTATGATTATGTTTTAAAATGTTCACACGTCTTTAATGTACTCGATGCAAGAGGTGCTCTTTCAGTTTCAGAAAGAACAAAGTATATCGGATGGGTAAGAGATCTGGCTAAAATTGTAGCCACCTGTTATGTGGAACAAAGGGAAGAATTAGGATTTCCCCTAATAAAGAAAGAAGGTGAAGTAAATGAATAATACTTATTTACTTGAAATAGGAATAGAAGAAATTCCGGCCAGATATGTAAAAGATACCTTAATACAGCTGAAAGAGAAGTTTTCTAAACTTTTTAAAGAAGAAAAAATCAACTTTGAATCTATAGAAGTTTATTCTACTCCAAGAAGACTTGCAACTATTGTAAGAGGCCTTGAGGAAGAAAGAACTGAAAGTGTAGAAAAAGTAAAGGGACCTTCTAAAAAGATATCTCTCGATGAAGAGGGACAGCCTTCTAGGGCGCTTTCTGGATTTATGAAAGGACAAGGGCTGGAATTTAAAGATATATATTTTGAAGAATTTAAAGGCGAAGAATATGCCTATGCTGATATAACAAAACAAGGAAAAGAAATAAAAACAGTTATAGCAGATAGTGTATCAGACCTTATAAGAAGTATTAACTTTCCAAAGTCAATGAAATGGGGCGGAAAGAATATTAGATTTGCGAGACCTATCAGATGGATAGTATCCCTTCTAGATAGTGAAATTATTCCATTTGAACTAGAGGGAATATCAGTAGGCAATAAGACTAGGGGACATAGGTTTTTAGGAAGTTCAGATATAGTTTTAAAAGATGCTGAAGAATACCAAGAAGTTCTAAAAGAAAATTTTGTAATATTAGATCAGAAAGAAAGAAAAGAATTAATAAAATATGGAGCTGAAAGATTGGCTAAAGAAAAAGGCGGAAAACTTCTTCATGACGAAGCGCTTCTAGATGAAGTTACAAATCTAGTAGAGTATCCGACAGCAGTAATAGGAAGGATTAAAGAAGAATATCTGAAACTTCCAAAAGATGTTATAGTAACACCTATGAAAGAACATTTAAGATATTTCCCTGTGCTGGATACGAAAGACAGGCTTCTTCCGTATTTTATAACTGTTAGAAATGGAAATGATGAGCATATAGATATAGTTATAAAAGGAAATGAAAAAGTTTTAGGAGCAAGACTTGAAGATGCTAAATTCTTCTTTGAAGATGATATAAGTAAACCGTTAGAAGAATATGTTGAAGCACTTAAGAGTATAACTTTCCAAGAAAAGCTTGGAACTATATATGATAAAAGTGAGAGAATTGTAAAGTTAGGTGAAAAAATAGGAGAGTATTTAGAAGTTGGTGAACAAACAAATAAGAATATCAGGCGAGCTGGATACTTATCAAAAGCTGATCTTACAACAAAAATGGTAACTGAATTTACTGAACTTCAGGGTAAGATTGGTATGGAATATGCAAAACACTCTGGTGAAAACGAAGTGGTAAGTTTAGCCATATTTGAACAATACCTGCCAAGGTCCCTGGGCGACGATTTGCCTTCTACTACTGCAGGAGCGGTTCTAAGCATAGCTGACAAACTAGACTCTATATCAGGACTATTCGCTATTGGAATACATCCTACAGGTTCGCAAGATCCTTTTGCACTTAGAAGAAGTGCGAGAATTATAAAGATTATACTAGATAAAAGATTGAATCTTTCACTTCAGGAATTAATACAATTTGCACTTTATATACAAGTTGAAGAAAATGGACTTACTTTTGACTATGAAAAAGTTAAAAAAGAAATAACAGACTTCTTCTTAGGAAGAATAAAAAGCATGTTTGCCGATGACGGAATCAGATACGACATAATTGATGCTGTAACTCAAGGTGAAATAGACGATATTTACGATATAAAAATCAAGGCAAACAAATTAAATGAATGGCTTGAGGACAAGGATACATCTGAAATTTTGTCTGCCTTTAATAGAGTGGCAACTTTAGCTAAAAACGCAGATTCTAGTGATGTACAAAGAGATTTGCTTTCCGAATATGGAAACAAGCTATTTGACAGCTATAATAGTATTGAAGAGGAGACTTTAAACTCTATAGTCAAAAAAGAATATGATAGAGCGCTGGATCTTTTAACTAGCTTAAAAGAGCCAATAGATGGATTTTTAGACAATACTATGATTATGGTAGAAGATGAAACTCTTAAGAATAATAGATTAGCTTTGTTGAAAAAAATATATGATACCATGATGAAAGTTTGTGACTTGTCTGTAATAGTTAACTGAGGGTAAATATATTTTAAAATAGGTGGTGAGTCCAATACAATTCAGTAAAAGACAAGAGAAGATAATTGATATTGTTAAAGAAAACGAACCTATCACTGGAGAAGAAATAGCTGGTAAACTAAACTTATCAAGAGGTACCTTGAGAACGGACCTAGCCCTTTTAACTATGATGGAAGTCTTAGATGCTAAACCTAGAGTTGGATATTTTTATATTGGAAAAACAAGTTTTAATGATATATACAAAAACTTAAAAGATATACTTGTAGAAGAAATATATTCTGTTCCTATTGTATTAGAAGACACTACACTTATATATGATGTAGTAGTTAGTATGTTTGTAGATGATGTAGGTTCTATATTTCTTTCTAACAAGGGAGCACTTTCAGGAATAGTCTCTAGAAAAGATGTTATAAAGTTTATTATGGGCGGGAAAGATCTCTACAGCGTTCCGGTAAGCATTATAATGACCAGGATGCCTCATGTGCTTTACACAACAGCAGAAAAAAGTGCCCTAAGTGCGGCTAAAAAATTAGTAGAGAGCGAAGTAGACAGTATTCCGGTAGTAGAAGTTATAGAAGATGATAAACTTCATGTGATAGGGCGGATTACAAAGACTAATATAACCAGGCTATTTGTAGAGCTTGGAGAAGATTTATAAGGAGGATTTTAGTGGATAGAAAACTTGCTATTTATGTTATATCAGACTCTATAGGAGAAACAGGAGAGCTAATTGCAAGAGCAGCAGTAAGACAGTTTACCGAAGACTATGAAATTAAAAGATATCCCTATATCGTAAGCGAAGATCAAATAAAAGATATATTTGATGAAGCAGAGATAGGAAAAAGTCTTATTATTTATACAACTGTTTCGGAAAAAACAAGAGATTTTATAGAAGAAAAAGGCAAAGAAAGAGGAATACCAACTGTAGATGTTATGACTCCTCCTTTGGTTGCTTTAGAAAACACTTTAAAAATGTCTCCTAAAAGAGAATCTGGAATAATTAGAAGACTGGATGAAGATTATTTTAAAAAAGTAGAAGCAGTAGAGTTTGCCGTAAAGTATGATGATGGAAAAGACGCTAGAGGAGTAAAAAAAGCGGATATATGCTTAGTAGGTGTTTCTAGAACTTCTAAAACACCACTATCTATGTATTTGGCTCATAAAAATTATAAAGTAGCAAATGTTCCTCTGGTTCCTGAAGTTATGCCGCCTAAAGAGTTATTTGAAAAAGATAAAAGAAAAATAATAGGCCTAGTAGCAGACCCCTATAAATTAAATGAAATCAGAAAAGAAAGACTTAAGACACTTGGACTTAATTTTACAGCTAACTATGCTAATGTTGAGCGAATTAACCTTGAACTGGAATACTCCAGAGAAATAATGAAAAAATTAGATTGTATAGTTATAGATGTTTCAAGTCGCGCGATAGAAGAAACGGCAGGAATGATATTAGAATATATAGCAAGCGTAAAAGATTAACTCCTAAAAGAAGTGTTTTATAAAACACTTCTTTTAGTTTGTTAAAAAGTTTAAAAAATAAAGGAAATAAAGAATCTATGTAGAATATATAGATAAGAGGAAAATTTAAATACTCAAAAAAGATACTACTGATGAAAGAAGGAATAAAAATGAAGATCAGAGAACAAATTGAACAAAGAGAAAAAGAAATTTTGTCTCCTTTCGCATCTCTCGCTTCGAATTCCAAAGGTAGAAAAGTATTTGAAGAAAAATGTGAAATAAGAACAGAATATCAAAGAGATCGAGATAGAATAATTCATTCTAAAGCTTTCAGGCGTTTAAAGCATAAGACACAAGTTTTTATAGCTCCAGAAGGAGACCATTTTAGAACCAGGTTAACCCATACTTTAGAAGTTGCTCAAATAGGAAGAACTATTGCAAGGGCTCTGAGATTAAATGAAGATTTAGTTGAAGCTATAAGTTTGGGTCATGACTTAGGGCATACTCCATTTGGACATACTGGGGAGGCTATACTTAACAAGCTGCATCCGGATGGATTCAAGCATTATAAGCAAAGTTTAAGGGTTGTAGATTTCCTGGAAAGCAATAAAAATAGACATGGCTTAAACTTGACTTATGAAGTTAGAGAAGGTATAATAAACCATTCTGGAAAAAGACCAAGCAAGAGTTTAGAAGGACAAATAGTCAAGTTTTCAGATAGAATTGCCTACATTAATCATGACATAGATGATGCTATAAGAGCTGGTATAATAGACGAAAAAGACTTGCCAAAAGATTGTATAAAAATCTTAGGCTCCTCGCATGGAGTCCGTATAAATAATATGATTGTTGACATAGTAGCTAATAGTCTGGATCAAGAAAAAATAAGTATGAGCTCTGAAATAGAAGAGAAAACAGAGAAGCTGAGAGAGTATATGTTTGAAAATGTATATTATAATGCGATAGCAAAATCAGAAGAGAAGAAGGCAGAATATATAATAAAAGAACTTTATAAATTTTACATTAACAATCCTAAAGAGTTACCTATTGAATATCAATATTCTTATTTAGAAGAGAAGTTTTCTATAGAAGATAGAATATGTGATTATATAGCAGGTATGACTGATAGATATGTAATACACATATTTACAAATCTGTTTGTTCCCAAACCCTGGGAGAAATATTAAATAGTAGGTGAATATTAAGGTGATGATAGAAAATGTATATAAATGAAGAGATTATAGAAGAAATAAAAGAAAAAGCTGATATTGTAGATACAATATCATCTTATATTACTTTAAATAGAGCGGGCGCAAACCTAGTAGGGCTTTGTCCTTTTCATAGTGAAAAGACACCATCTTTTACAGTCTCTAGTTCAAAACAATTTTTTCACTGTTTTGGATGCGGTGAAAGTGGAGACAGCATTACCTTTATAATGAAAAAAGAAAACTTAGATTTTAAAGGTGCGGTGGAACATCTAGCTGATAAACTTGGAATTGAACTAGATGGAAAAGAAGTTGACATGGAGTTTATAGAGGAAAAAAGAACCCTATATGAAATCAACCGACAAACTGGTAAATTTTTTCATGAATTACTCCTAAAGGATCCAAAATCTTTACAATACTTAGAACGCAGAGGTATGGGCATTTCTGATGTAAAAAGATTTGGTATAGGATTTATACCAGATGAATGGGAAAATCTATATAAGTTTTTAAGATCTAAAGGTTACGAGGATGAAAAGATTGAAAAAGTAGGTCTCATAAGCAAAAGAAAAAATGGAAATGGTTATTATGATAGATTTAGAAATAGAATAATGTTTCCTATAATAGATAGAAACAATCAGATAATAGGATTTGGCGGAAGAGTACTGGATGATTCTATGCCAAAATATTTAAATTCTAAAGAAAGTATCATATTTAATAAAGGAAATAATCTTTATGGACTAAATTTAGTTAACAAGTACTCAGATAAAAAGAAAATATTGCTGGTAGAAGGATATATGGATGTTATAGCCTTGTTCTCTAAGGGCATAAACTATTCAGTAGCAAGCCTTGGAACGGCTCTTACGCCAACTCAAGCTAAACTCTTAAAGAGGTATGGTGAAGAGATTTACATAGCTTATGACTCAGATGCAGCGGGCAGCAAAGCTACTCTAAGAGCACTAGATATAATATCTGAAGAAGGGATAAAAGCTAAAGTTATTCAGCTTCCAAAAGGAATGGATCCAGATGATTACATTCAAAAAGCTGGTAAAATTAGATTTGAAAGACTTCTAAAAGAAGCCTTAACTCCTATAGATTACAAGATAAAGATAAATAAAAAGAAATTTGACATCAGCAAAACAGAAGAAAAGATTATTTTTACTAAAGAAATATCTAAGGTTATAAGAGACTTAAAAAGTCCTATAGAAGAAGATGTATATATAGAAAAAATATCAAAAGATACTGGAATCTCTAAAGAAGCTATTGAAAGAGAAGTCAGGGGAGGCTATCAAAGTAGACCAAAACCAAAAACAAGTAATACCCAGCAGCAAATTTCCAATAGAGACTATCAAAACTCTAGAATCAAATCTGCCCATACAAGAGCAGAAGTTGATCTTATAAAAATTATGATTATGGATAAACAGTATTTTAAAATTATAAACAGTAAGATTTTAAAAGAGGGTTTTTCCAACCTACAATGTAAAAAACTATATGATTTTATAAAATTAAGCTATGATAAGAAGGATGTTTTAGATATAAAAGAGATCCTGGAGGAAGCAGAATCTATGGAAATCGATAAATATATCTCCGAAGAATTAAAAGAAGGTTTTTTAGAATATAAACCTACAAATATAGAAATAGTAATAGATGATTTGACGAGAACTTTAATGGTTAATAATCTGGAAGAGCAAAGAAAAGCAGTTATTAAAGAGATTGAAGATCTTGATCAAAATCCCGAAAAGATGAAAGACAATGAAGCATATTCAAAAGAGTTATTTACAAAACTGACTAATTTAAATAAAGAAATTAAATCTATTAGATATAAGTAGGAGGTACAATAGTGAAAGATACAAAGAAGAAAAAGAATAAAGAAGTTGATGAACTCCAAGTTTTACTTAAAACTTTAACTAGCAAAGGTAAAAAGAAAGGAACTTTAACTTATAAGCAAGTTATGGATACTTTAGAAAAAGTTGAACTAGAAAGTGAAGATATAGATAAAATCTATGAACATTTAGAAGATGAAGGAATAGAAATACTTGGAGAAAAAGAAGAAGATTTGCTTATTGATAATGAAGATTCAACTGAGACTGAAAAAATAATTAAAAGTGGAACTATAGAACCTCCAAAAGGTATAAGTGTAGATGACCCAGTGAGGATGTACTTAAAAGAAATAGGGAAAATACCCCTATTAACTGGTCCAGAAGAAGTAGCCCTAGCAAAGAGAATGGAAATTGGAGATGAATCAGCTAAAAGAGAACTAGCGGAGGCTAATTTAAGATTGGTTGTTAGTATTGCAAAGAGATACGTCGGACGTGGTATGCTCTTCTTAGACCTTATTCAAGAAGGAAACCTTGGACTTATGAAAGCAGTAGAGAAATTTGAATACAAAAAAGGTTTTAAATTCAGTACTTATGCTACTTGGTGGATTAGACAAGCTATTACAAGAGCTATAGCTGACCAGGCTAGAACTATTAGAATCCCTGTTCATATGGTAGAAACTATAAACAAACTTGTAAGAATACAAAGACAACTTGTTCAAGAACTGGGTCGAGATCCAAAACCTGAAGAAATAGCTAAAGAAATGGCTTTAGAAGTTGAAAAGGTTAGAGAAATCATGAAGATAGCTCAAGAACCTGTATCGTTAGAAACACCTATCGGTGAAGAAGAAGATAGTCACCTTGGAGACTTTATACCAGATGAAGATATCTTATCTCCAGCAGAAGCTGCTAACTTTACAATGTTAAGAGAACAGCTTATTGAAGTTTTGCAAGGTCTTACCCCTAGAGAGCAAAAAGTACTTAGACTGAGATTTGGACTTGATGATGGCAGAGCTAGGACGCTTGAAGAAGTGGGTAAAGAGTTTGATGTAACTCGTGAGAGAATAAGACAAATCGAAGCTAAAGCACTTAGAAAGCTTCGTCATCCAAGCAGAAGTAAAAAACTTAAAGACTTTTTAGAGTAAAAAGATTCGCTATATGCGAATCTTTAATTTTGCAAAAGTAAAGGAGTAGGAATATGGACTCAGATAATAAACTGATTTTAAGTGATAGACTTATGAAAATAGCTGATTTTGTAAAAAAAGATTCATCCATTGTCGATGTGGGAACAGATCATGGCTATGTACCTATATATTTGGTTGAAAACAATATATGTAAAAAGGTAATAGCATCAGATATAAGCCGGGACTCTCTGAGTAAAACGGTTGAAATGGTAGAAAAAAAGAAACTAGAAGAGTTTATAGAAAGTAGAGTTGGAGATGGACTCACAGTAATAAAACCTTTTGAAGTAAATGGTGCTATAATGGCCGGTATGGGAGGAATTTTGATAGAAAAGATTTTGAAGAAAGATAAAGAAATTACAGACTCGATAGACTATTTTATCTTTCAGCCCATGATAGCAGCTAAAGAGCTTAGGCAATATCTTATAGAAAACAATTTTACAATAGTAGATGAAGAACTTTCAAAAGATGGCAGTAAATTTTATGAAATAATATTGGCTAAAAAAGGAAAAGAAGCCTTAAGAGAAAATATATATTATGAAATAAGTGAAAAGCTAATTGAGAAAAATCATCCTCTACTAGCAGAATTTATAGAAAATAAAATAAACTTTGTGCGATTAGTAATGAAGGATTTAAAAGATAAAAAAAGTTATAGAAGTTTGGAAAGATATGAACAATTAGAAGAACAATTAAAAGAATATATGGAGGTTTTAAAAAGTGTTTAAGCTTAAGGAAATAATTAATTTTATGGAAAACTGGGCTCCAAGTAACCTTATAGATTCTTGGGATAATACTGGATTTCAAATAGGAGATCCCCAAAAAGAAATAAATAAGATTTTAATAGCTTTAGACTTAGATAACAATACATTAAAGAAAGCAATAGAAGGAAAATTTGATCTTATAATAACTCATCATCCTTTAATATTTAAACCAGTAAATAAAATACTAACCGTAAATCCTGATGAAAAACTTATAATAGATATTATAAGAAATGATATTTCTGTTTACAATGCACATTCAAACCTGGACCTAGCTAATGGAGGGGTAAGTGACGTATTAGCAGATAAATTAGGGCTCAAAAATACAAGTATTTTAAAAGAAACTTCGCAAAAAATAGAAAATGAAAAAATATTAGCCTATGGATATGGTAGAATAGGATATAGAGATACTAAAGATTTTAAAACTTTTATAGAAGAGATAAAAGAATCTTTAGATATAGAGAGTCTAATCTTCTATGGTAATATAGAAAAAGAAATAAGAAACGTCGCAGTATGTGGTGGAAGTGGCAGTGACTTTATAGAGGATGCTTCTCTTAAAGGAGCAGATGTATATATAACAGGAGATATAAAATATCATGAAGCTCAATATGCCTACGAAAGAGGACTAAACCTGATCGATGTTGGACATTTTCACAGCGAAAAGTTTATAGTTCCAGTTATAAAAGGATATCTAGAAGAAAAATTCAAAACATTAAAGATAGAAGTTATTATGGAGCAAAGCTTACCTAGAAAAATATATTAGGGGGAAACATATGAAAAATATAAAACTACTATTGACATTAGAAGAAAACAATAAAAAACTGGATAAGGATTTTGAAAAACTAGATTCTTTAAAAGAAGAATTAAAACTCGAAGATGCAGAAAAACAACTTAAGCGAGTAAAGCGAAGACTGGAAATTTTAGAAAACAATAAGGAAATTATAAAAACTTGTATTTTAAAATATGAAAATAGCTTAGCTCAGTTTGAGTATGAGATTAATACTTTAAATGAAAAATTATATAGTGATAACATCACAGATATAAAACAACTGGAATATTTAGGATTTGAAAAAGAGCAGATTAAAAAGAAGCTCAAAACAGTAGAAACAGAAATGATAGCTTATATGGAGGAAGATGAGTCCATAGAAGAAAAACATAAAGAAAACTCATCTTTGTTAAAAGAACTTAAAGAAAAATTAGATCAAAATGATTCTGATATAAAAAACAATATAGAATCTCTGGAGAAAAAATTATTAAAACAAGAAAAACTTATAGAAGAAATTAGTGAGAAAATAGATGTGAATTTATTAAAAGATTATAATGGCTTAAGAGATAGAAAAGATAAACCTATAACCTATGTAATAGATAACATATGCTCAGGATGTAATATGAAACTGCCATCATATCAATTAGAAGAATTAAAAGAAAAAAAAGCTATAAACTGTGAATCTTGCGGTCGTATTCTTTGCTTAAAGCAAGATTAGAGCCGTGGAAAATTTGCTAAAACAATTAAAACATGTTATAATTTAATTTCTATTAGGAGTAAGTTGTTTGATCGGGTGCCTTGTAAGCATCAGGAAAGTCCGTGCTGCGCAGAGCAAGATGCTGGATAACGTCCAGTGAGGGTGACCTTAAGGATAGTGCAACAGAGAGATACCGCCTGTTTTTAAATAGGTAAGGGTGGAAAGGCGAGGTAAGAGCTCACCAGCGCTTAGGTGACTAAGCGGCTATGTAAACCCCATTTGCAGCAAGACCAAAAAGGATAAGTACAAAGGGTAATTGCTCGTTACCTCTCCAAAGGTAGGTCGCATGAACCTATTGGCAACAATAGGTCTAGATAGATGATCAAATAAACAGAACACGGCTTATAGATTTACTCTTAAACATGAAAGCTAAAGGGAGATACCCTTTAGCTTTCTTTTTAATGAAATTTATAGCATTTATGGGAAGATAAATGATATACTTAGATTTGAAGCCAACAATCAATAGATTAATATCATATCAAAAGGGGTGCCATAATGATCAAAAAAAGATTTAGAATAAGCCGAAAATTATTTGCAGGTTTTGCAATTGTTACTTTACTCATGCTGTCAGTAATCTTATATTCATATTCTAGTTTTATACAGCAGGATAAGATTTTACAGCAAAATCTAAAAACATATAATATAATTAGTTATACAGATGATATTTTACAAAATATGTTGAATATGGAAACAGGTGTAAGGGGATACGCACTTACTGGCAATGAAAAATTTTTGGCACCTTATTACATAGGAAAATTAGATTATGAAAAATCCTTCGATAAAGTTAAAAATTTAACAATGGAAGATGAAGTGCAGCAAGAACATTTAGTGGAACTAGATCTTAATAAGAAATTATGGCTTGATTATGTTAATTTAAATTTTATAGATGCTAGGGAAGACGTAAATTTAGGTAAGGTAGACCTCAATGATTATATATCTGTAGTCAAGCAAGGAAATGGGAAGAAATATATGGATATCATAAGAGATATTATATATGACATTAAAAATCAAGAGGAAAAAACACTTTATGACAGATCGATTTTATTTAATAAATTAAAAACTAAGACATTTTTAATTATGTCTGTAGGAGGTTTAATAGCTACTATTTTATCTATAATAATAACCATGGTCATTGCCAGGCTCATAGTAAAACCTATCAATTCTGTTACAAAGACCTTTGATCAGCTTTCAATGGGAGATGCAGATTATAGGACTAGATTAGCATTTAAATCCAATGATGAATTAGGACAACTAGCAAAAAACTTTAATAAATTTATGGATAAAATAGAAAAGATTATTATAGAAAACTTAAATGAAAGCTGGATTAAAACAGGACAAACTGATTTAAATGAAAAGTTAAGAAACGCTAAGAATGTTGAAGAATTAACCGGAAATGCAATTGATTATATTGTGAAATATACAGATTCACAAATAGGAGCTATCTATACTTGCACTGACAATAGCACCCTTAAATTGCTCAGCAGTTACGCCTATGAAAATAAAGCAAAAGAATCAGATGAGATTAAGTTTGGAGAGGGAGTAATAGGACAAGCTGCTTTAGATAAGCAAACTATATTTTTAAAGAATATTCCCGATGACTATATCAATATAAGTACAGGAGTAGGACAAGCGCTGCCTAAGAATATCATCGTCACACCTGGAATTTACAGCGAGGACATTAAATGTATAATAGAGATTGGTTCGTTTAATGAATTTACTCAACTGCATATTGAATTTATCGAAAGAGTAAGTGAAGGATTAGCTGTTGCTATTGGATCTGTAGAATCAAGAATAAAAATGCAGGAAATGTTGGAGACAACTTTAGAACAATCAGAAGAACTTAAGAACCGACAAATAGAATTAAGTCATAGTAATGAGTATTTAGAAAAACAAACAATAGAACTAAAGCAATCGGAAGAAATACTCCAAGCTCAACAGGAGGAATTAAGACAAAGTAATGAAGAATTAGAAGAGCAGTCTAAATCATTAATGAATTCCGAATCCCAGCTCCAAACACAGCAAGAAGAGTTAAGAGTAACAAATGAAGAACTGCAAGAGCGGACTAAAAGTTTAGAAATACAGAAAAATGATATAGCTGATAAAAATGAAACTCTAAGAAAAGCAAAATTAGAGATTGAAGAAAAGGTAAAAGCGATTGAGCTTGAAAGCAAGTATAAATCCGAATTTTTTGCAAATATGTCACATGAGCTAAGAACACCTTTAAATAGCATTTTAGTTTTATCTCAAATTATTTCAGAAAGAGAGGTTAACTCGCTTATAACAACTAAGCATTTGGAATATGCAAATACTATTCATTCATCAGGAGAAAACTTATTGGGCTTAATTAATGATGTATTAGATCTATCTAAGTTAGAAGCAGGTAAAATAGACATAGTATTAGAACCAGTAAACCTTTCGGATTTATTAGACTATACAGAGAGTTCGTTTATGCATATAGCAGAAAAAAACAATGTATATTTAAAATTTGATATAGATGAAGAACTTCCAGAAACAATAATTTCAGATGAAGGAAAGATACATCAGATCTTAAATAATTTATTATCTAATGCTTTTAAATTTACTCATGAGGGAGGAGTAACTGTAAGCATACACAGACCTAAATCCGATGAGAAATCTATATGTATATCTATTAAGGATACAGGTATCGGAATCTTAGAGGAAACTCAGTCAGTTATATTTGATGCATTTAAACAATCTGATGGAACTATAAGCAGAAAATATGGAGGAACCGGACTGGGATTATCTATTTCAAAGGGATTGGCAAATAACCTTGGAGGAGACATATTACTCCAAAGTGAAGAGGGAAAAGGAAGTACCTTCACCTTAGTTTTACCTCAAAATTCAGAGGGTGAAAAGTCTGACTTTGAAGAGATAATAGACACTTTAGAGATTGATAAATTAGAAAGCAGTGAAGTTAGATTAAAAGATCACGCTCTTGTCAATACAAGTATAAATGATGATAGGCAAAATATTAAAGAATCAGATAAAGTAGTCTTAATAATTGAAGATGATCACAACTTTTCAAGAATTTTAAACGATATAGCCCATGAAAAAGGATATAAATCAATAATTGCTCAAGATGCTAAATCGGGAATACAGTTAGCCAATAGATTCCTGCCGGACGCTATTTTAATTGATATCGGGCTTCCAGATATGAATGGATGGAAGGTAGTTGAACATTTGGAAAAAAATAGTAATACAAAAAGTATTCCTATACATGTCATCTCAGGAAAAAATAATAAAGATGATGAATATATGGAAAAATATAAAAATAGTGTAGTGGAATATATAAATAAACCTGTGGGTCTGGATGAACTTAATAAAGTATTCTCAGGAATTGAAGGTTTCACATCTAAGAAGTTAAAAAAATTACTGGTACTTGATGAAAGTGGGCAGGATAATAAAAACATACGAGACTTGCTGGGTTATAAAGATATTCAAATTTCTTTTTTAGCTTCGGGAGAAGACGCATTAGAAGCTATAAAAGAAGAGGTCTATGACTGTATTGTACTTGATCTGAATTTAAAAGATATGACGGGTCTTCAATTCTTACAAAGCTTAAGTCAAAATCAAATATCAAATATTCCAATTATAGTTTATACTGAGGATATTCTAGAGCAGGAAGATGAAATTAAATTAAAAGAATATGCAGAAAGTATAATAATAAAAGGCAGTAGGTCTTCAGAAAGACTTATTGCAGAGGTCAATCTTTTTCTTCACCATATAGATAAGCTTAATAAGAGTGAAATTAAGTCAATCAAATCAGTTCATGAAAAGGAAAATTCATTAAAAGATAAAAAAATAATCATAGTAGATGACGATATGAGAAATGTTTTTGCACTATCGAATTTATTGGAAGATAAAGGTATGAAAGTGATAGTAGGAAGAAATGGAAAAGAAGGTATTGAAAAATTAAAGGAAAACACAGATGCTGACTTAATCTTAATGGATATAATGATGCCGGTAATGGATGGTTATACTGCAATGAGTGAGATCAGAAATGAACCGGGATTTTCTGAAATTCCTATAATAGCTTTAACAGCTAAATCGATGAAAGATGATAGGGAAAAATCCATCGCTGCAGGAGCAAATGATTATTTAACAAAACCAATCGATACAGAAAAATTAATATCACTTTTAAGGGTGTGGCTATATAAATGACTAGGAATGAAATAAAAGAAAATATACAAAATGAAGATATAGAAATCCATTTATTATTGGAAGTTATGTTGTTGAAATATGGTTATGATTTCAAAAACTATTCAAAGGCTCATATAAAAAGACGTATTCTAAGAAGAGTAGAAATGTTAGGATTAAACAGCGTTACAGAATTACAATACAAGATTCTTCATGATGAAAGTATATTTAAAATGCTCTTGGCAGATTTCTCTATAAATGTTACTGAAATGTTTAGGGATCCCAGTTTTTATAAGGCATTTAGAACTGAAGTAGTACCTGTTTTAAAAACATACCCCTTCATTAAAATATGGCATGCTGGCTGTTCAACCGGTGAAGAAGTTTACTCCATGGCAATTCTCTTAAAAGAAGAGGGGCTTTATGATAGAACACAGATATATGCAACTGATTTTAATGAGCTGGTTTTGCAAAAAGCAAAAGCCGGAATCTATAATATTGATGCTATCAAAACATATACGAAAAATTACCAATTATCCGGTGGCAGAGCATCATTTGGAGACTACTATACTGCTAAATATGATTCTGTTATACTAGATGAATCTCTTAAACAAAAAATAATATTTGCAGATCATAACTTAGTAACTGATGGAGTTTTTGGTGAGATGCATGTTATAATCTGTAGAAATGTAATTATCTATTTCAATAAAGATTTAAAAGATAAGACTTTGGACCTATTTTATAAGAGTTTAAATAATGGATGTTTTCTTTGTCTGGGATCAAAAGAAGGGATTAAATTCTCAAGCAGTCAAGATAAGTTTATAAAGTATGTATCAAATGAAAATATTTTTCAAAGAAAATTCACCTTGGATTAAATTAAAGGTTTTAATAGGAAGGAGAAAATTCTATATGACTTATAAGGCAGTGGTAGTAGGTGCATCTGCAGGAGGAATGCAAGCATTAAGGGATTTATTGATCAAGCTGCCTAAGAATTTTGCAGCTCCAATAATGATAGTACAGCATTTAAGCCCTGAATCTGACGGCTATATGGCAAAGTATTTGAATGAACAATCCTCAATGGAGGTAAAGGAGGCAGATGATAAGGAAGAGATCCTCTTTGGAAGAGTTTATATTGCCCCTCCTAATTATCATTTGTTAGTTGAAAAAGATCAAACACTATCATTTACAGTAGGAAACAAGGTAAATTATGCAAGACCCTCTATAGATGTATTATTTGAAACTGCAGCAGACTTATATCAGGAAACTTTGATAGGGATTATTTTAACAGGAGCAAATAGTGATGGAAGCAAAGGATTGAAGGTTATTAAAGATAAGGGAGGCATAACAATAGTTCAAGATCCTGATACTGCTTTAATTGATTCTATGCCTAAGGCTGCAATAAATGCTACATCAGTGGACTATGTATTATCAGTTGATCAAATAAGCGATAAATTAATTGAATTGGTGGGATTAAAAAATGAAACAGCAGTATAATAATCATGTGCTTATAGTAGATGATAAGCCAGAAAATCTTATGGTTTTAGAAGTGTTATTAGAAGATATGAATTGCAATGTAGTTAAAGCACACTCGGGAAATGAGGCATTAGGACTATTATTTGAATATGAATTTGCATTAGTTCTCTTAGATGTTCAGATGCCGGAGATGGATGGATTTGAAACAGCAGAATTAATGAGGGGCAGTGAGAGAACAAGATATATTCCAATCATATTTGTAACAGCAATCAGCAAAGAGAAAATATCTATATTTAAAGGTTATGAAGTAGGAGCAGTAGATTATCTTTTTAAACCTATTGAACCTATGATTTTAAAAAGTAAAGTAAAAGTATTTATTGAACTTAACAATCAAAAAAGATTATTGGAGCAGCAGTCTGAACTCCTTGAACTGAAGGTAAAAGAATTGGTAGAATTAAAAAATGATAACTTCAGATTACATAATCTTTCATTCAGTGATGGACTTACAGGAATAGCAAACAGAAGAAGTTTTGATGAATATATGGATAAAGCATGGAAAAATTCTATAAGATCAAATACACCTATCTCACTCATTATGATAGATATTGATTTCTTCAAAATGTACAACGATAATTACGGTCATCTTCAGGGAGATGATTGCCTTATAAAAGTAGCCCATGCACTTTCTTTAAGTATAAGAAGACCCATGGATTTTGTAGCAAGATACGGCGGAGAGGAGTTTATATTTATATTACCCGATACGGACTCTTTTGGAGCTCTAAAGCTCGCTGAAGATATAAAGAGAAATATAAAAGATATGGAAATTCCTCATGAATACTCACCTGTATCACCACACGTGACAATTAGTCAGGGAATAGCAACATCTTATCCTGACAGAGGAGATCAGTTAGAAGATTTTATTAACTTAGCAGATAAGGCCATGTATAACTCAAAAGAGTCTGGAAGAAATATGATAACTTCGCTTGATGATGGGGAGTAAATATATGTATAATAATCATCCTTAATGTTTAGAATGCCAATATTTATGGTATGATAATAGAGAGAGTATTTATAAATTAAATTGGAGGAGATTTTTTTGGCTGAAATTTTAAGAGGTAAAGATGTAGCGGACAAGATAAAAGAAAAGATGGTAAAGCGAATTGAAAAATTAAATGAAAAGGGATTAGAACCAACTCTTGCAATAGTAAGACTGGGAGAGGATCCAAGTGATCTATCTTATGAAAGAGGTATAATAAATAATTCTGAAAAATTAGGTATAAAAACTGTTATAAAAGAAGAAGCGCGTGATTTAAAAACTGAAGATCTTGTAAAAATTATTGAAGAACTTAACAATGATGATAAAATATCCGGGATTTTAATTTTCAGACCGCTTCCTAAACAAATAGATGAAGAACTTATAAGCAAAACTATTAGTCCAGATAAGGATGTAGACTGTATGAATCCTTTAAACTTGGCTAAGATATTTGAAGGTGATATGAGCGGGTTTGCACCAGGAACACCAAAAGCTGCTATAGAGATTTTATTAAATAACAATATAGAATTGGAAGGAAAAAATATTGTAGTAATAAACAGATCACTAGTAGTTGGTAAACCTCTTGCTATGATGCTTTTAGAGGAAAATGCTACAGTAACTATCTGCCATTCAAGAACTAAAGACTTAGATAAGATAACTAGAAATGCAGATATAGTAATGACAGCTCTTGGAAGAGCAAAAATGCTAGATGAAAAATACTTTAATGAAGATTCTATAATAATTGATATTGGAGTAAGTATGGATGATGAAGGTAAAATGAGCGGAGACGTAGATTTTGAAAATGTAGAAGGAAAAGTAGCAAAAATAACACCAGTTCCTAGAGGTGTTGGAAGTGTTACAAATACAATTTTATTAGACAATATTGTAAAAGCATGTGAAAAAAGAGCTTAGTATATTTTTATAAATAAAAAAGGAAGCTGGGTTAAGAGATTCTCTTAATCTAGTTTCCTTTTTATTGTCTGTAAGTTACTTCTAAACCATAAAAGTTTATTGATTATGGTTTAGGTTTATTTTCTCCTTCACCAGGCTTAGGATCTTCCGGTTTAGGTTCTTCTGGTTTAGTGTTGTCAGGCTTAGGATCTTTTGGCTTATTATCGTCTGGCTTAGTATTATCTGGTTTTGTTTCATCAGGCTTAGGATCTTTTGGTTTATTGATGTCGGGTTTAGGTTCTTCTGGTTTTTCTTCATCAGGTTTAGTATCCGGTTTAGGATCTGGCTGAGAAGGCTGTACTGTATTTGGTCCATGATCTTTACATGTCCAGTGTGGTGCATTATAAGCATAATCTCTAGGTATTATACCATTATTTTCACTTGGAATGTAAGGAGGGGTTCTTTGAACATATACCCTGCTTGTTACAAGATAGGATGGACAATACTGATTTGCTATCCTATTGTTGCTAGTATCTACTCTAACTAAAGTATGAACATCACAATAATCTGTAGGAACTGTTCCCTTAGCAAATATTTCAGTTTTTACAACATGTCTGGGATCGCTGCTACATAGAGATGTAGGCAGTTTGCCAGATTGAGTACATACTTGTGCCGACACTATACCATCGGGCTTTTCAAATGACTTTATCGGCTCCAATCCATCATGGACTTTTGTCATAATATGCTGCCAAAATGATGCAGCAGTCAAACTATTTCTGTTTAATCTAATGCTTGGAGAGTCGTTTCCTATCCATACTCCAGTTACATAGTATGGTGTATAACCTACAAACCATATATCAGCTTTTTCTTGAGTTGTTCCTGTTTTACCTCCTGAGACCATATTTTGAAGTCTTGATCTCTTAGCCCCGCTTGTACCGTCAGTTACGTTGCTTCTTAGAACATCTCCCATTATATAGGCAATTTGAGGAGAAACTACTGTAGTTTTCCTAGGTTCATTTTCAAGTAAAACATTTCCGTCTTTGTCTAATATCTTTGTAAATGCGATGGGTTCAATATAGACACCATCATTTGCTATAGCTCCGTAAGCTGCTGTTACTTCTAGAGGGGTCAAACCATTTCTCATTCCTCCAAGAGCAAGAGGAGCTAGATTTTTATCATGCTCTTTACTAAAGTTATCTTTTTCTCCATTTGGCTTGTTTACTATACCAAGTTTTTCTAAATAAGAAACTGATGTATCTATTCCAATATCTTCTACAGTTCTAAGTGCAGTCATGTTTCCGGATTCTTCAACAGATTGTCTTAAAGTTCTTATTCCCTTATAGCCACTATAACTATTTATTGCTGGTTCATCTTTGCCATCATAGAAATATGGAATATCATCTATAGCTGAAGCGGCGGTATATCCATTGTCAAGAGCTGGCAGATAAGCTGCAAGAGTCTTCATAGTAGAACCTGGCTGTCTTGGAGAGTTAGTAGCTCTGTTTAATATTCTTTGTCCTTCGACGTCTCGGCCACCTACAATAGCTTTTATATTACCAGTTCTATAATCTAAAATTACAGTCGCAGATTGAGGCTGCACTATTCCTTCAGACTCACTGTAAAAGTATTTGTCACTTATAAGCAGAGTTCCCTTATCGTTTATTGTATAAAAATCTTTCTTTGAGTCTAGGAAAGATTTTGTAATTACTATTTGTCCGTTTTCATTAACACTAAATGATTCTTCCTTCATATCAAAAGATCCAACAGTATAAGTTACTAGGTTGTTTCTTTCATCTATTGTATAATAATCAATTATATCAACATGTTTTGGATAAGGTGTTAATTTAGTAGTTTTATTTATAACTATATCGCCATTTTCAGATAAAGAATATTCTCCTTTAGTTATTATTAGATTATCTTCTTCATCTAATAAGCTGCTTTTTTTGTAGAAAAGTACTTTTCCTTTATCATCTATTATATTGCCGTCTTTTAACTTCCAATCTATTAAAGCTGGACCGTTAAAGCCGGAACTATTTCCTTCTAAAACTTCAGTGAAGTTATCATATATTGCTTCAAGTTCTTTTTGAAGTTTTAAGTCTACAGTAGAGTAAATCTTCAGTCCACCCTTATAAAGGGCTTCTTCAGCGTCATCTCTGGTATAGTCAAGTTTAGTCATTAAAGCTGTTACGACTTGAGTTTTTACATAGTCAGTAAAATAAGATGTTATATCTTCTAACTTCTTTTGACCAGGAGTTAGAGTTTCTCTTATATCTTCTTTTAATGCTTCATCATACTGAGTTTGTGTTATATTGTTTAGTTCTAACATTTTCTTTAAAACTAGTTTTTGTCTTTTTATAGATTCTTCATTAAATACCAGGATATACTTTTCACCTTGAACATTCATCTCGCCTACTGCAGCTTGCTTTTCAGCATCATACTCTTGAGGCTTAACTCTGGTAAAGGGTTGATATTTTGTAGGACTCTTTACAATACCTGCAAATAGAGCAGATTCTGCAAGGGTAAGATCTTCAACATTTTTAGAAAAATATGTTTGTGAAGCTTCCTGTACTCCCCATGAATTTTGACCAAAAAATATTCTATTTAAGTAAGCTTCTAATATTTGATCTTTATGGAGTATTTTTTCTACCTTCAAGGATAGATATGCTTCATTAATCTTTCTGCTTAAAGTCTGTTCATTAGTTAAGTAGACGTTCTTTACTAACTGCTGGGTAATGGTACTTGCACCTCTTACAACGTCGCCGTATCTTATGTTTTCAATAAGTGAGCCGACTATTCCTTTAGGGTCGACTCCTTTGTGCTCTGCAAATCTTTCATCCTCAATCGCTATGAAAGCATTTTGAAGATCTTTAGGAATCTTATTCAAGCTTACAAATGTCCTATATTCTCCAGTGTCTATTTTTTCTAACAATTTTTCATTTGCATAAATTGTAGACGTCTGACTTAATGAAGAATTTATTTTGGTGGGATCAATTTCTGGTGCATCTTGAAGAATAGAGATGACTGCTCCACCGAGAACACCTCCTCCGACTACTAATAATAATAGTATAAGTACTAAGAATATCTTAAAAGATTTAAAGAATCCGCCTTTTTTAACTTTCTTATTTTTTCTATTTTTCTTGTTTTTATTATTTTCTTTAGACATATTTTCCTCCTTTATTTTTAAATGTATAATAGTTCTATTATAACACAATGCTATTAGATTGTTAATAATCTATATACTTATATAAAAATTTATACAAGACTTTAATCAATCTTTAAAATCCTTAAAAATCTTCATATTATTTAATATTGATTATTATGGTATAATAGTAATATTAAATAGATTAAATGGATGGTGAGAGATTGAAAGAAGAACATTTTAATAAAGAGAAAGCTGTTATTGTAGGAGTTCAGTTAGATAGTGACAGAAGTGATATCAATAATTCACTGGATGAACTAGAAGAGCTAGTAAAAGCAGCCGGAGGTAGTGTGGAAGCTAGATTAAGTCAGAAAAGGGATAAAATAAGTGCATCTCTTTATATAGGAAAAGGAAAAGCTCAAGAGATAAAAATGTATTGCGATGAGTTTGATATTGACACTGTTGTATTTGACAATGAACTATCTGGTGCACAAACTAGAAACTTAGAAGAGCTCATTGGAAGGAAAATAATAGATAGAACAAACTTAATCCTAGATATATTTGCTGAGCGTGCTACATCTAGCGAAGGTAAATTGCAGGTAAAACTAGCACAACTTAGATACAGACTGCCAAGACTTGTAGGTTACAGCGACTATCTTTCAAGAGAAGGTGGAGGGATAGGTACTAGGGGTCCTGGAGAGCAAAAACTTGAAACTGACAGAAGACATATCCTTAAAGAGGTAAATAACATTGAAAAACAGATAGAGCAGGTAGAAGATAACAGAAAGGTACAAAGACAGCAAAGACTGGATTCAAATCTTCCTATTATTGCTTTGGTAGGCTATACAAATGCTGGAAAATCAACGCTTTTAAATAAGCTTACAAGGATGTATGACAATGATTCGGAACTTAAGGATGTTTTTGTAAAAGATATGCTTTTTGCAACACTTGATACATCACTTAGAAAAGCAAAACTTCCAAATGGACAAAATTACCTTATTACAGATACTGTAGGTTTTGTTTCCAAGCTTCCAACAGCCCTAGTTGAAGCTTTTAAAGGCACACTGGAAGAAGTTAAATACGCAGATCTTCTGCTCCACGTAGTTGATGTATCCAATGAAGATTTAGATATACAGATTAAAACTACTATGAGTATATTAAAGGATATGGATATACTAGATAAGCCTATAATAACTGTGTTTAACAAGATGGACAAAGCAGATACCACTGATGTTTTTTATGAGGATAAACTAATAGGAGAAAAGATATTTATTTCGGCTGAAAAAGAAATCAACTTAAATGAGTTGATGGAACTTGTAGAAGCTAGTCTTCCATTTAAATATGAAAAGGTAGAAGTTAGAATACCTTTTGATCAGCACAATATACTAAATTATTTTATGGAAAACTATAATATAATAAAATTAGATCATAAAGAGGATGGAAGTTATATAGAAGTTATGATCAATGAAATAGATAAAGGTAAGTATAAAGAATTTATATGCAATTAGATCCTTTATAGTATTTAGAAGGAAGTGTAAAGATGGACTGTGATTATAGAACTGTTCTAAGATATAAAGAGAGCGAGATAATTATAAATAAATCTAGATTTATTGGATCGGCAAAAACTGTGGATAGTGAAGAGGAAGCTTTAGAATTTGTAGAGATGGTAAGCAGTAAGTATAAGGATGCAACTCACAATGTATATGCCTATGTTATAGGAGAGACTTCCAATATTCAAAGATTTAATGACGATGGCGAACCTTCAGGAACAGCTGGAATTCCGATATTGGAACTTATGAAAAAAGAAAATCTTAGAAATACTGTCATAGTAAGCACTAGATATTTTGGCGGTATAAAGCTGGGCGGCGGAGGGTTGATCCGGGCCTATACCCAAAGCGGAAAGTCGGCTCTGGATGCGGGTAAAATTATAAAGATGACCAGATTTGATCAGCTCCTTCTTAAGGTAGACTATAACTCATATGGTAAAATAGAAAACTACCTTTTAAATGAGGGGCACCCAATAGAAGAAACTACTTTCACTAGTGAAGTAAATATAAATCTATATATAGAACTTAAAAGACGTCAGAAGTTTATTGGTGATATAATGGATTTTACTAGCGGTGGTGGGGTAATAAATGAAATAGGAAGAATTCACCTTCCTATGAGTGAAGGAAAGATATTAATTTAAAAATAAAATGAATATGGGAGAGATGTATAGATGGATTTTGAAAAAATAAAACAAGAAATGTTAGATAAAAAGAAATGGGCAGTAGTAGGAGTTACAGAAAAAAAGGATAGATTTGGATATAAAATTTGGAAAACTCTAAAAGAACATAATTATGAAACTTATGGAGTTAGCCCAAACTATGAAGAACTAGAAGGCGAAAAAATCTACGCAACTCTAAGTGAGCTTCCAGAGCCTATAGATGTTATAGATATGGTAGTTTCACCTAAGATTACAATGAATATATTAGATGAGGCAAAGGCTAACAATATAGAGTATATATTCTTTCAGCCTGGAAGCTATAATGAAAAGGTAATAGAAAAAGCTTCTGCACTTGGATTTAAATATCTTATAGATGATTGTATATATGCTATATTGAAGTCAAAAGAATAGAAACAGTAAGTAGGCTGAAATAGCCTACTTATTGTTTGTTTAAAAATAGAAAAATTATATATGAAAAATCAGCTTATATATGTTAGAATAAAAAGGTAAAATCTTAAGGAGAGTGAAGCGAAATGGCAGGACATTCCAAATGGAATAATATTAAAAATAAAAAAGGTAAAGAAGATGCTAAAAGAGGTAAAGTCTTTACAAAACTAGGTAGATATATAATGGTAGCAGCAAGAGAAGGTGGAGGAGATCCGGAGTATAACCCTTCGCTAAAAGCAGCTATAGAAAAAGCTAAAGCAGAAAATATGCCTAATGATAATATTGATAGAGCAGTTAAAAAAGGTTCTGGAGAAGGAGCCATGGATAACTATGAAGAAATTACTTATGAAGGATATGGCCCAGGTGGAGTTGCTATATTTGCAAATTGTCTTACTGATAATAGAAACAGAACAGCGCCAGATATTAGACATGCATTTGATAAAAATGGTGGTAATCTAGGTCAAGCAGGTTCAGTTACCTTTATGTTCGATAAGAAGGGCATAATTGCTATTGAGAGAGCGGATTCTGTAGATGAGGATGAACTGACTATGCTTGCTATAGAACTTGGTGCAGAAGATTTTGAAGTATCTGAAGAGGGGTATGAGATAGTTATAGCACAAGAGGAGTTTGATACTGTAAAAGAAGGTTTAGCAGGAGAAGGATATGAATTTGTAATGGCTGAAGTAACTTACGTTCCTCAGACAACAGTTGAATTAAACGAAATTGACGCAAAAAATATGGAAAAATTAATAGATATGCTTGAAGACAGTGATGATGTGCAAGAGGTTCATCATAACTGGGAAAATTAGACAAGTTTAATGATAGAATTTTTTATATGCTTTTATCTACTGTAAAAACAGGTAAATCAATTTGAGATTTAATATACCTATACAAATTTAATCTTAGAATATCTATATTCCATCACTTCAGTAGATATATTATGAAAAACATATATGGTTTATTAAATTAAAAATAAGATCTTGAAGTATTCTAACTAATAATATTATAAAAATTAATAAGACAAAAATACTCTTAAATAGGATGAAGATCACTTCATCCTATTTTTAAAATCTTTTATAAAGGAGAAAACTATGAAGAGATTGCTTGCAATTATAATGGTTATAGCAGTATCCCTGACCCTATTGGTGCTGAGTATAGAAATAGGCAGCTATAATAAAGAATTTTTTATGGATAAATATAAAGAGTATAGGATAACCGAAGTTACAGGAAAGAGTCTAGATGAGCTCGAGCCTATAACAGAAAATTTAATTCTCTATCTAAAGGGCGGAGACAATAGCTTGCTGATGCCTCACTTTAATGAAAGAGAAATCCTGCACATGGAGGATGTAAGAGATCTTTTTGATTTAGCTCGAATGATAAAGTATATTTCTATTGCTCTTATAATTGGAGGATTTGTATACTTTTGGAAGAAGAAGGATTTTTTACTGCCGGCAAAAACTCTTCTTTATGGTCTATTTTCAAATCACCTGCTATTTATACTAATGGGAATTTTAGCCTATAAGGATTTTAACAAATATTTCACTTATTTCCACAAGATTTTTTTTACAAACGATCTTTGGATACTGGATCCAAGCACTGATTTAATGATTCAAATGCTTCCTGAAGAGTTTTTTAGTTCAATGGCAGTTACTATTATGGTCACTTTTTTAGTAACGCTAGGTTTAGCACAGATTATTTGCTATATTTATATCATTAAAAAAAAGAAAAATTATAAGACTCTTAAAAGTAAGTAATATTATTTATAGTAAAAATTAAAGATGTAAATGAGAAATATTAATCTAATAAAAGTATGGATTTAAACAAAACATGCATATCAACTATAAATATTTAAGATTAATCTTGATGAATTTGTGAATATTACTATATTTAAAGATAAATCACCATTTATTAGAAATATATGCTATAATGAATCTAATCGTTAGAAGACAGAGTAGGTAAAAGGCGTCAAGTGTTAAGGGATGGGAAGTTGCCCTTAAACGAAGATGTTTCTGCGTCCATTTACCGCATCCGCTGTCCTTTAGAAACCTCTTTTCTTTTAGGACTAACTGTCACTAGCACAAAGAAGGAGGTATTTTTATGCAAAAAAGTAATAAAATAACAACACAGGTATTGGTAAGAGCGGCTTTTTTAACTGCTTTATCAATTGTATTAACAAGATTTTTATCAATAATTGCTCCCGTAGGAGGAGCAGGAACTATCCGGATAGGTTTTGGAGGTATTCCAGTATTTATTTCGGGAATGCTCTTTGGACCAACTGTCGGAGGAATAACAGGTATTGCAGCTGATCTTATAGGAGTTTTAATAAATCCTATGGGAAGTTTCCATCCTGGTTTTACATTTACTTCATTTTTAGGTGGATTTATACCAGGACTATTTGCTCTTTATTTTAGAAAAAGACCTATAGATGGAAACTATATAACTTTATCAAGAGTTGTAATTGCTAAAGTTGTTGTAAGTGTTATAACTGGTCTTATACTAAACCCTATATGGCTTATAGGACTATATGGTAAAGCATCAGTAATAGCTTCATATCCTTTTAGAGTTTTAAATACTGCTATAAATATGGTTATAGGAGCTATAGTTTCATATAATATTTTAAAAATGTTTAAAAAAGAAACTAGGGTTGATGAAAAAGATATTAGAGTTTAGGTGGGTGTAATATGAAAAAAGTAGTAGCGTTGATGGGAAGTCCCAGAGGATCTAAAAATACTAATGCAGCATTAGACTTAGTAATAGATAATATGGACAAAGATGAAAATATGATTAAAAAGATTTATTTAGGAAATTTAACCATCAATCCTTGTACAGGCTGTGACTATTGTGGTCATAAAGAGGGCTGCGTACAAAAGGATGATATGAAAGAACTTTATGAAGATTTTGATAGTGCAGATATTATAATATTGGCTGCTCCCTTATATTTTAATTCTTTTAATGGACTAACTAAAAATATAATAGATAGATGCCAAAAATATTGGTCTCTTAAATATTCTCATGGACAAAATTATATGAGAAACAAGGGTAGACGAGGAATATGTATTTGTGTAGGAGGAGCTCCTTTTGCATTTGATCAGTTTATAGGTATAAACCCTATATCAGATTATTTCTTTAAGTCTCTGAATGTAGAGCAGGTAGGAAATTATTTTATATCCAATACAGATAAGGTTCCAGTAGAAAGCAATGTTTTAGTAAATGAAGAATTAAAGACAATAGGAAAAAAATTCGACAACTTAGACAACTTCCATATTCAAAGGTAATATGGAAGTTGATTTTTTTATTTTTAGTTATATAATAGATATTAGAGTGTTAGTTAAACTATAATTATCAGGAGTTGGTTAAAACTAGCAAGAAGTCGATATATCAAAACTTTAAGTCAATAAGATTAAGATTTTAACAAAGTAAGTTGGGTAATAAATGAATAAATTTATAAAATAATCTAATAAAACTAGGAGGATACAATGGAAAATATAATATCAATGGTAGATCATACAATATTAAAACCAGAAGCTAAAAAAGAAGAGATTGAAGTTTTATGCCAGGAGGCAATAGAATATAAATTTGCGGCGGTATGTATAAATCCTTATTATGTAAGTCTTTGCAAGGACTTGCTAAAAGATACAGATGTTAAGGTTGCAACTGTAATAGGATTTCCTCTGGGAGCTAATACAAGTGAAGTAAAAGCTTTTGAAACTGAAGATGCGATTAAAAATGGAGCAAATGAAATAGATATGGTAATAAACATAGGTGCTCTTAAAGACAAAGACTATAAAACAGTTAAAGAAGATATAGAAAAAGTTGTTAAAGTAGCTCATGCTCATGAGGGAGTTATAGTTAAAGTTATAATTGAAACTGCTCTTTTAGAAAAAGAAGAGAAAATAAAAGCTTGTGAACTTTCAATGGATGCAAAGGCTGACTTTGTTAAGACTTCTACTGGTTTTAGCACCGCCGGGGCAACTGTTGAAGATATCGAACTTATGAAATCTGTTGTTGGTGACCATCTTGAAATAAAAGCATCTGGTGGAGTAAGAGATGTTGAAAGTGCTAGAGCTATGATAGAAAAAGGAGCTACTAGACTTGGAACAAGTTCAGGAGTTAAGATAGCTAAGGAATTGTTAGGTAGATAGACAAGAGAATAATTTCAAATAAATAATAATATGCTCCCTGCAATTTATCCTAAAGATACAAACTGCAGTATTGACTCATGGGAGAGTATATTATTATTTTTTGTTATCTAGCTTTAGATAACTTTTAAAATAAGTATAATTTGTTAGATTAAAAGTGATATGTTATACTTTTAAATATTAATATATTTTGAGGAGGAGTTTAATGGATCCAGTAGCTTTTGAATTGTTTGGACTGCCTATTAGATGGTATGGTATCTTTATAGCCACTGCTGTTTTTTTAGGTACTATTATAGCCTTAAAGCAGGCAAAATTATATGGCATAAAGGAAAATGACTTTTTAGATCTTCTTCTATATGCAATACCAATTTCTATTATAGGAGCTAGGGCATACTATGTAATATTCAGCTGGGATTTATACAGAGATAATCCTATAGAAGCCTTAAACTTTAGAGGCGGAGGCTTGGCAATACACGGAGTATTGATAGGAGCAGTTTTAACTACTTTTATATTTACTAAAAAACGGAAAATTCCATTTTGGAAATTATTAGACTCCGCAGCTCCAAGTCTTATACTAGGTCAGGCTATAGGAAGATGGGGCAACTTTGCAAATCAAGAAGCTCATGGCGGCCCAACTGATCTGCCTTGGGGAATTATGATTGATGGAGTTAAAGTGCATCCTACCTTTTTATATGAATCTATATGGAATTTGGGAGTATTTATATTTTTGATGTGGTATAGCAGAAATAAAAAACATGTAGATGGAGCGGTATTCTTATGGTATATCATACTCTATTCTTTTATAAGGTTTTTCATCGAAGCACTTAGAACAGATAGTTTAATGTGGGGAGATTTTAGAGTAGCTCAGCTTATAAGTGTTGCACTAATTATAGTTTCTTCTTATATCTTATATACTAAGAAAAAAGCTAGAGCGGCATTATAAAAAGTAATAAAAAAGCCTTAAGTTTATTTTTTGTCTTTTGATATTTTTAAAAAAAATCTTATAGAAAGAGCATGAACACTAGTTTGTAAACGTATGTTTGAAAAATTTTAAATAGGGATTTGACTAAAAAAGGTCGAATCCCTATTTTTTTATGCCCAAATTTAAGAAAAAAAGTTTAAAATTGAAAAAATATACCATATATGGTAGAAATATCAAAAAAAATCAATATAATAGTGGAAGAATCCATAAAAATAGTATAGAATATAAGGTGTAGTGGGTTAAAGTGGTGTGAAGTGGAAATATAATGATGAGGTGGAAAAGAATGTTTATTGGAGAACATAACCATACCTTAGATGATAAGGGAAGAATTACAATTCCATCTAAATTTAGAGAAGACCTGGGTGATGAATTTGTTATCACAAAGGGACTTGATAGTTGTCTTTTTGTTTATCCAAAAGCAGAATGGACAATATTTGAAGATAAGTTAAAAACACTGCCACTTACCAATAAAGATGCTAGAGCTTTTGTAAGATTTTTCTTTGCAGGAGCAAGTCAATGTAGTTTAGACAAGCAGGGAAGAGTTTTGATTCCTCCTAACTTAAGAAAACATGGAAGCTTAGAAAAAGATGCAGTCATAATAGGAGTATCTACTAGAATAGAAATTTGGAGCGATAGTAATTGGAATGAATATACAGCAGATGATAATTTGAGTTATGAAAATATAGCTGAAAACATGGCGGAATTAGGAATATAAATTGGAGTGGTTTAATGGAGTTTAATCATGTACCTATATTAATGGACGAGGTAATAAAGGGTTTAGCAATAAAAAAAGATGGAATATATGTCGATGGTACTCTTGGAGGGGCGGGTCATTCAAGTGAAATAGTTAAAAGACTTGAAGGGGGTAAGCTTATCGGGATAGATCAAGACACTGATGCACTTAAAAAAGCTAGTGAAGTATTAAGGGATTATAAAGACAAGACCATACTTGTCCATGATAATTATAAAAACATAGATCTAGTACTAAAAGAACTTAATATAGAACAAGTAGACGGAATTTTTATAGATATTGGAGTATCTTCCTATCAGTTAGACGAAGCCTCAAGAGGATTTTCCTACCACCAGGATGCACCCTTAGATATGAGAATGGACAGAAGTAAGAATTTTACTGCAAGAGATATAGTAAATACTTATAGCCATGAAGAGTTAACAGAGCTTATATTAAACTATGGTGAAGACTCATGGGCTAAGAGAATTGCTGAGTTTATTGTAGAAGAGAGAAAAATCTCTCCTATAAACACTACTTTAGAACTTGTAGATGTTATAAAAAAAGCCATACCGAAGAGAGTAAGGATGGAAGGTTCTCATCCGGCCAAGCAAACTTTTCAAGCACTTAGGATTGAAGTAAATGGTGAACTAGATGTACTTAAAGATTCAATTGATAAAATGGTGGGCCTCTTAAAACCAGGAGGCAGACTGGGTATTATAACATTTCACTCTTTAGAAGATAGGATAGTCAAACAAAAGTTTCAGTATCTCTTTAAAGATTGTATTTGTCCAAGTGAGCTTCCTATATGCGCTTGTGATAAAAAAAGAGAAATAAAAATAATCACGAGAAAACCAATAGTTCCTAGAAAAGAGGAAATTGAGGTTAATTCTAGATCAAGATCAGCAAAACTTAGGATTGCTGAAAAAATATAAAAACCAAGGGGGAGAACAAAATGTTAGCAGCTAAATCGGAAATGAATAATTATGCAGCGATTCCTTTATATGATGAAGTCATTGTAGAACAAGAAAAACTCAGGAAAAAAAGAGAATTAAAAAGAAGAAAAAAACAAAAGATGCTCTTTAAAGTTTCATGTATTACAGCAATAGCATTGTTTACTATGGTTTCTTTTTTTATACTTAGAGGTTATTCTAATATATCATCTAGCAGAATGAACATAACTAATTTAGAAAAGAGAAAAAGTGAGTTAGAACAAACTCGATTTGCAATGGCTTCAGAACTTGAAGAGGCTAAAAGTTCTGTAAAAATAAGTGAAGAGGCAATGTATAAATTAAGCATGGATTATCCAAGCTATGATCAGGTTGTTTATCTTTCTTTAGGAGAGACTGAAAAAATGGTCAAAGGAAATTAAAAGAGTATTTGTTTTAGGAGGTTATGAGTTTGAAATCAACAAACAAGCAAGTAAAAAATAGACTAAAGGTAACCTTGGGAATTTCCTTTATACTAGTAGTAATCTTAATTTTTAATCTTGTTAAGATCCAAATCGTCAGGAATCATGAACTTAAAAAGGGCGCATTGGAACAATGGACAAAGTCGATAGCTATAAGACCTAAAAGAGGTATTATATATGACAGAAGAGGAAAAAAATTAGCTGTAAGTGTTAACGCATCTACAGTGTGGGCAACTACTGACTATATAGATGAAAAAGATGCTAGAACAACTGCTAAAAGCTTGTCTGATATCTTAGAAATAGATGAAGAAGAAATATACCAAAAACTTATAAAAGAAAAGAGCAATGAAAAAATAAAACAGTGGATAAGTAGAGATCAATCTAACTCAATTAAATCCTTAAACTTAAATGGAATAAGTATAGTAGATGATAATAAAAGACTTTATCCAAATGGTAATTTTGCTTCTTATGTTTTAGGCTTTACTGATATTGATAATGATGGACTTGATGGTATAGAATATATCTATAATGATTACTTAACAGGTGTGCCAGGCAGATGGATGAAGATGACTGATGGATCAAATAGACAGCTTCCCTATGATGGAGAAAAAATACATAATCCAAAAGATGGTTCATCGCTTGTACTTACAATTGATGAAACTATACAGCATTTTGCTGAAAAAGCAGCCGAGAGAGCTATGATTGATACAAAGGCTGAGGGCGTTTCCGTTATTATGATGGAAGTTGACACTGGAGAAGTACTTGCCATGGTAAATAAACCTGACTTTGACCCAAATAATCCTAGAGAACCAATGGATAAAAACCTTAAGAAACAATGGGACAAACTATCACCCGATGACTTGCAAAACAAGTGGTATGATCTTTGGAGAAATGCAAGTGTAAGTGATGTATATGAACCAGGATCGACATTTAAGATTATAACTGCCGCAGCTGCTTTAGAGGAAAAGAAAACTTCTCTTGATAGTCAGTACTATTGTAAGGGAACTATAAATGTTCAGGGACGTATTTTAAAGTGTGCAAACTGGTATGATCCTCATAAAGATCAAGACCTTAGAAAAGCTATGAATAACTCTTGTAATGTTGCCTTTGTAAATATAGGAAAAGATCTTGGTAAAGTTGACTTATATAAGTATATAAAAGCTTTTGGATTTGGTGAAAAAACTGGAATTGATCTCTTAGGAGAGCAAGTAGGAATTATTCCAAATAGTGCTGAAGGTATAAAAGAAATAAAGTTGGCTACTCTTTCTTACGGACATGGAATAGCAGTAACACCGATACAGCTTGTAACCGCTATCTCAGCTATAGCAAATGGGGGAGACCTGCTAGAGCCTAAAATATTAAAACAAGTTTTAAACAGTGATGGAGATATAATAGAAGAGTTTAAAACTGAAACTGTTAGAAAAGTTATATCCAAAGAAACCTCTGATACTATGCTGAGCCTTTTAGAGTCTGTAGTAAGTGATGGATCGGGTTCAAAAGCTTATATACCAGGATACAGAATTGGTGGAAAAACAGGTACTGCTGAGAAAACTGAAGGACCTATATATAAAAAAGGAGCCTATATAGGATCCTTTGTAGCAGTAGCTCCGATTGATAATCCAAAGATAGCTATGCTTGTCATAGTAGATGAGCCTAAGGGAACTTTTTATGGTGGATCCGTAGCAGCTCCGGTTGCAAAATCTATATTCGAAGATACATTTAAATATCTTGAGATACCACCTAAGTTTACAAAGGAAGAGGAAAAATCTTTAGAAGAAATGATAGAAGTTCCTGATGTAAGAAATCTAAAAATAGACGAAGCTGGCAAGATACTTACAGATGCAGGGTTAAAACATATAACAGAGTATCCAGAGCTTACCAATGATTCTATTATCATAGATCAAGTTCCACTTCCTGGAGTTAAAATAAAAAAAGGTACTATAGTAGACCTTTTCATCGATTTTAAACCTAATGAGCAGATTTCTATTCCGGATTTAAAGGGAAAAAATAAAGAAGAAGTAAAAAAAATCTTAGATAAATTAGGATTGAAATATGATTTTTTAGGCAAGGGAAAAGTGGTAAAACAAAGTCTAAAAGCTGGAGATAAAGTTGCAATGGGTACTAAGCTGGCAGTAGAATTTAAATAGCTAATATATAAAATTGATTATAAGGCAACCTTAAAGTTGCCTTATAATTAATTTTAAACTATCTCTTTTACTAAAGTTTAGTATAATGAATAAGAACTAGATTTTAATAGCTTTGATAAAAGAAATACTTATTTAAAAGGAGAAAAAGATGTTAGAATATAAACAGGTATTTATAAGCATGGCAATTTCACTTATAGCAGGATTGATTATAGGCCCTATCGTAATATCAAGGCTAAAGAAGTTACATATTAAGCAGAGTATTAGAGAGGAAGGTCCAGAGTCTCATCTTTCTAAAGAAGGAACTCCCACCATGGGAGGAATTATTATATTTTTGGCCCTTTTAATAGGCGTCTTAACTTCAGGAGCTCTAAATAGAGATATGTATGTTATTCTCCTTTCCACACTAGGATTTGGACTTATAGGTTTTGTAGATGACTATATAATAGTAGCTAAGGAAAGAAATCTAGGTTTAAAAGCCTATCAAAAGATTATAGGACAAGTAATTCTTGCAGTTCTGCTAGCTCTTTATCAGTCAAAGACTTCAGACATTGGAACCCAGATCATCGTTCCTTTTTTAAAGGGAGTCTATCTTGATTTAGGATTTCTTTATGTTCCTTTAATTGCATTTGTAATAGTGGGAACAGTAAACAGTGTAAATTTAACTGATGGATTGGACGGATTATCAACAGGCGTAACTGTCATAGTGCTAGCATTTTTTGCAATAGTATCTATGCAGATGGGTTACTCTAGTGTATCAGTTTTTTCAGGTGCTTTGATTGGAGCCTGTCTTGGATTTTTAAGGTACAATGCCTTCCCCGCTAAGATATTTATGGGAGACACTGGTTCCTTGGGTCTTGGAGGAGCCGTTTCTGCGATTGCTATACTTCTAAATTTACCTCTTATAATACCGATTGTCGGAGGAATATATTTTGCAGAAGCCATGTCTGTTATTATACAAGTTTTATCATTTAAGCTCAGAGGCAAAAGAGTATTTTTGATGAGTCCTCTTCATCATCATTTTGAATATAAGGGTTGGAAAGAGACGAAAGTAGTTGTAGTTTTTTGGTCAGTTACAATAGTGCTTTGCTTTATAGGACTATTAGCTTTAAGATAAAGGGTTGGTGAAACTATGGATTTAAACGGAAAAAATATACTTGTTATGGGCCTTGGAATATCTGGTATTTCAACTATAAGAGCCCTAGATAGATTGGGAGCTCATATATCTATAAGTGATTCAAAAACTGAAAATGAATTAGGGGAGATATTAGATAGAGTTTCTGATATTGCTTTAGAAAAGTTTCTGGGAAAAGAGGAGTTAAATCTTTCTAGGATAGATTTAATAGTAAAGAGTCCTGGAATACCATTAAGCAATAAGACTATAGAAGAAGCTATAGAAAGAAAAATTCCTATAACTAATGATATTGAGATTGGAAGCCTTCTTTCTAAATCTAAGAATATTATAGCTATAACTGGAACTAATGGAAAAACCACTACCACAACTCTTACGGGAGAGATATTTAAAAATGAAGGACTCAATGCTTTTATAGGCGGAAATATAGGAAAGTCTGTAATCCAAGAAATGATAGATGCAAAAGTGGGAGATGTTTTTATTCTTGAAACCAGCAGCTTTCAGCTGGAAAACACACTAAATTTTAAACCGAAAATAAGTCTTATAATAAATATTACTCCAGACCATTTAGATTGGCATGGAAGTTTTGAAAATTATATAGAGTCAAAAAAGAAGATATTTAAAAATCAAGATAAATCTGATTTTACTATCTTAAACTATGATGATCCTTTACTTAAAACTTTTGAATCTGAAGTCCATTCAAATATAATATACTTTAGCGTGAAGGAAAAACTAGAGCGAGGTGTTTTTATAGAAGATGGAAATATTGTTATAAAACTAGATAAAACAAGAATAGGGCTTCTTCCTATAGATCAACTCCTCTTAAAAGGAAAACACAACTTGGAAAATGTGCTCGGGAGTGTCGCGATTTCTTTCGTAAATGGAGTAAAGATAGAAACTATAAGAGATACAATCTTAAGTTTTAAAGGAGTAGAACATAGACTAGAGTTTGTTGAAGAAAAAAACGGCCGTAAGTTTTTTAATGACTCCAAAGGTACAAATACAGATTCCAGTATAAAAGCTATAGAAGCAATAGAAGAGAATATAGTTTTGATAGCTGGAGGTTATGATAAGAGGATAGAATTTGATGAATTTATCAAATCTTTTAAGAACAGAGTTAAGAGCTTGGTTCTTTTAGGACAAACATCTCAACAGATAAAAGAGACAGCTTTAGCGTATGGATTTAAGGAAATCTTCCTGGCGGGGGATATGAAAGAGGCAGTAAATCTAGCCTATAAACTATCAAAAAGTGGAGATAATATCCTTCTTTCTCCTGCATGTGCAAGCTGGGGGATGTTTAAAAACTTTGAAGAAAGAGGAAAAGTTTTTAAATCTATAGTAGCTAGTCTGGGGGATGATGGAATTGAATAAGATCAAGGAAGAAACTGATAAAAAAGCAGTTGATTTTATGCTCCTGATCTCCATAACCATCTTAGTTTTAATTGGTATTATAATGGTATTTAGTGCAAGTTGGCCTGTAGGGATGTCAAAATTTGGTAATGGATATTATTTTTTGAAAAAACATATAGGTTGGGCAGTTTTTGGCTTTTTAGGTTTGTTTTTTGCCATGAATTTTGACTATATAAAACTTAAAAAGTGGGCGCCTTATATCTTTTTACTATCTCTTATATTAGGATTGTTGGTATTTACTCCTATGGGAGCAGATATAAAAGGTGCTACAAGATGGCTTAAGATAGGTACTTCTTCAAGACACATTAAAATAATGCCTTCGGATGCAATAAAGTTTGGAAGTATATTATTTTTTGCTCATTTTTTAGCAAATAAGAGAGAAAGAATATCTACACTACTTCAGGGAACTCTTCCTGCTCTTATTATTATAGGACTTCCCACTTTAATCGTAATCAAAGAAGATTTGGGGACTGGTTCAACTATCGCTATAACACTTATGGCTATGTTTTTTGTCGGAGGAATGAATCTTCTACACATGGTTCCTGTGGCAGCTTTAGCAGGAGGAGCCTTTACAGTAGTTCTTAAAGACCCTGCTAACAAGTATAGACTTGCAAGAATGGTAGCCTTTAAAGATCCCTTTGCAGATAGACTCGATACTGGCTGGCAGTTGGTTCAATCCCTATACTCACTCGGATCTGGCGGATTGTTTGGTCTAGGACTTGGAAAGAGTAGGCAAAAGTTTTTCTATCTATCTGAAGCATATAATGACTTTATATTTGCTATAATAGGAGAAGAACTGGGACTTATTGGTACGGTATTGGTTACTTTATTAATTCTTATAGTTATTTGGAGAGGTATAATAATAGCTTCCAAAGTAGACGACTTGTTTGGATCTTTATTGGCAACTGGAATAACGGCTCTTATAGCAGTACAGTCTTTAGTTCATATAGGGGTAGTTACATCAACAATCCCAACTACCGGTATAACACTTCCATTTATAAGTTATGGAGGTACATCACTAGTAATGTTTATGACACTGGTAGGAATATTATTAAATATTTCTAGACATGTAAATTTTGAAAGGGGTTAAAGAATGCGATACTTAATATCTGGCGGGGGAACAGGGGGACATATTTATCCGGCTCTTGCTATTTTAAACGAAATAAAACTTCACGATAAGGATGCAGTTATACTCTATGTAGGAACTGAACAAGGACTAGAAGCTAAATTAGTACCAAAGGAAGAGATTGATTTTAAAACTATAAGGGTTGAAGGAATACCAAGGAGTATAAGTAAGGATTCCTTAATTGCTCTTAGAGAGCTGCTGTATGGCTTAAAAGAATCGGGGAGGATAATAGATGATTTTAAACCAGATATTGTTATAGGTACAGGCGGATATGTGTGTGGGCCGGTAGTTTTTAAAGCGGCAAGAAAAAAAATTCCGACTCTCATACATGAACAAAATGCCTTTCCAGGAATAACAAATAAGATTCTTTCAAGATTTGTAGATAGAGTTGCAGTAACTTTCGAAGAATCAATTGCATACTTTAAGTTTCCAGAGCGAGTTATAAAAGTAGGAAATCCTATAAGATCTGAAATCTTAAATATAGATAAAAAACAAGCTTATGAAAAACTAGGATTAAGTCCTGATAAAGCTACTGTACTATGTTTTGGTGGAAGCGGAGGGCAGAGAAGCCTTAATGAATCTATGAGAGATATGTTAAAATCTTTAGATTCAGTTGATTTTCAAGTAATCCATGTAACAGGTGAGAGATTTTATGAAGAGTTTATGGAAGATATAAAAGATTTAAACTTAAATAAAGATAGGATAAAAATACTTCCCTACCTTTACGAGATGGCCGAAGCTCTCAATATAGCAGATCTTATGATTACAAGCGCAGGAGCTATAACACTTGCTGAAGTTTCAAGTATCGGAATACCAAGTATACTAATTCCAAAGGCCTATACAGCTGAAAACCATCAAGAGTATAATGCTAGAAGTTTTGAAAAGAAAGAAGCAGCTATTGTGATACTTGAAAAGGATTTAAATGGTGAAAAGTTAAAAGATGTATTGATTCCTCTTTTAAATAATCCAGAAAAACTTAAAAAAATGTCCCAAAACAGTAAGAGTTTAGGTCAAACAGATTCAGCAGGTAAAATATATGATATAATAAAAACAATAATTTAATAAAGATTCTATTTAAATAGATAAAAGTTTATATTATATAAGGATATATTAAGAAGAGGCGGAAAAAATGAAAAATATAACTTCCAATAGAAAATTACATAAAACAAGAAAAAAGAGCTTTAAAGTAATAATAGCTATCCTATTATTGCTTGCTATGTTTATATTTTGGGCGTTTAATTCTAGCTTTTTCAATATTAAAAAGATAAATATAAGTAATAATAAGCTCTTGAAAAAGGAGAGTATATTAAAAGAATCCAAGCTTGAACAAGGCCAAAATATCTTTAAGTTTAAGATTGGAGATGTAGAGTCGAATTTAGTTAAAAACCCCTTTATAAAATCTTTAGAAGTAAAAAGGGAACTTCCAGATATTGTCAATATTGCTATAAAAGAAAGAGAAAGAACTTTTATCCTCGAGTATATGACAATGTATTTTGTTGTGGATGAAGAGGGAGTTATAATGGAAGTTTTAGAAAAGCCTAATAAAAGTTTTACAATTGTAAATGGTTTTAAAACAAATTCTATTAAAATCGGTGAAAATATATTTATAGAAGAAAATGAAAATTTAAAAACATTTATAAATGAAGCTAAAACTCTAAAAATACTCAGTAAAATTGAGAAAATAGATAAAGATTTTGCTAATGATATAAATATTAAATTAAAAAATGGTATTTATGTTGCCTTTGGTACACTAAGTAATGTAAAATATAAGTTAAGCTTATTAAAAGAGATAATGATTGATATAGAAGAGAAGGATATAAAGGCTAAAAAGATTATAATGGACAAAGGGAGTCATCCGATTTTAATCCTGGATGATTAGAGAAGAGGTGTATTATGAAGAAAAAATCAGAAATGGCATCACTTGTGTTAGTATCTGTTATATTAGGTTTGATTTTAACTATTCAATTTAAAACTGTAAGTAAAACAGTTGGCGAAGGAGTACTTCCTACTCAAAGAGCTCAAGAGCTTGCAGCTGATTTAAAAAAAGTTAAAGATGAGAGAGATATACAAATAGATAGAATAGCAGAACTTGAGGCTGAAATAGATAAGTATGAAAAAGAAGGAATAGATGGAGATACTTTTGCTAAGGGAGTATATGAAGAAACTATGAAGTATAGAATCTTAGCTGGGTATTTAGATATGGAGGGTCCAGGAATCATACTGGAGATAAATGATCCCTCGAGTGATTTAGACTTCAGCGGAGGCATTGGAGTAGTAGACCAGCTTGATTTGATACTTCAAATAATTAGTATACTAAATTCTGCTGATGCAGAAGCTATATCCATAAATGATCAAAGGTATACAGCTTTTACGGAAATCGTAAGGGCGGGAGATCATATTGAAATAAATGGTGTATCTACTAACTCGCCTCTAGTTATAAAAGCTATAGGAAATCCTAGTACATTGGAATCTGCTTTAGCTATTAAAAGGGGTATAGTATGGGAGCTTAAGAGTTACAACTACTCAGTAGTACTAACTCAAGATAAGGACATTACAATTCCTAAATATAGAAAGGTTAAAGATCTTAAATACAGTGAACCTGCGGAAGGAAATAATTAGGTGATGAGATGAAGATAAACCGAGGAAAAATCTTAATTTTAATTTCAAGTATATCACTTGGCATACTAATTAGTACAGTTATGAAATCTAATTTAGAATCATATGCACCTGTAACTTTAGCATCATTGCAGATAACTCAGGAAGAAATAAGAGCTTTAAAAGATGAAATCAATGATTTTAAAAGAATACATGATGAAAAAGAAGAAGAACTGGAATTACTTCGGGATATATTTTATAATGATACTACGGTAGTAGATAAATTAAGTATAGATTTAGCTTTAAATAAAGCGGTTTCAGGTCATCAGGCATTGGAAGGACCTGGAATAACTATAAAAATGTATGATAATCCTGCAGATGATATAATAGGTGGAAATGTAAATGATGATGTTATTCATGATGTAGATATGATGAATATAATAAATGATCTAAGGATTGCAGGCGCTGAAGCTATAAGTATAAACGGAGAAAGAGTTGTAACTTCTTCTGAAATGAAATGTGGAGGACCTATTATAAGAATAAATGGTACAAGTATAGGTACACCATTTATAATAAGTGCTATAGGAGATCCCAAGCTGCTTATGGCAGCTGTAAATGCTCCCGATACTTATGGAGATGCATTGAAAAACATCTGGAAGATAGGCTTTGAGCCGAAAGAAAAAGATGATTTATTCGTTCCGGCTTATTCTGGTGATTTTAGTTTTAAATACGCCAAGCCTAAAGGAGATGAGAATTGATGATTTTTGCTTTAATAGGTATACTAGTAGGAGCTGTCATTGGACTATTGCTACCGTATACTTATAACACAGCTTATTCTTTATATATTACAGTGGCAATACTTGCCAGTCTTGACTCTGTTTTTGGAGGAATAAGATCTAATTTAGAAGAAAGATTTGATATAAAAGTCTTCTTATCAGGTTTCTTTGGAAATGCAATTCTAGCAGCATTTTTAGCGTATATTGGAGACATCTTAGGGGTTCCATTATACTTTGCTGCAATATTTACATTTGGAGGAAGAATATTTGATAACTTCGCGTCAATAAGAAGATTGTTATTATATAAAACAAGCCAATATAGAAAAAGCAAAAAAAAATTAAATAACCAAGATGACTTAGAAGATGAAGATGACTTAACAACTATAAAATAAGGGGGAAATAAATAATGTTTGATTTTGATATTGAAGTAGAGCAGTTTGCTAAAATCAAAGTAATTGGAGTTGGTGGAGGTGGCAACAACGCTGTAAACAGGATGATAGATCATGGGGTAAGAGGAGTAGATTTTATTGCTCTTAATACAGACAGACAATCACTTTTTTCATCAAAAGCTGAAAACAAGATACAATTAGGTGAAAAAATTACAAGAGGACTAGGAGCGGGTGCTAATCCTGATATAGGAGCAAAATCTGCTGAAGAAAATAGAGAAGAAATACTTCAAGCTCTCAAAGGTGCAGACATGATATTTATAACTGCTGGAATGGGTGGAGGAACAGGTACTGGAGCAGCTCCAATAGTTGCGGAAATTGCTAAAGAACTTGGAATACTTACAGTTGGAGTTGTTACGAAACCATTTGGTTTTGAAGGAAGAAAGAGACTTCTTCAGGCAGAACAAGGAATAAACAACTTAAAAACCAGAGTTGATACTTTAGTTATAATACCCAACGACAGACTTCTACAGATAGCTGATAAAAAGACCACTATATCAGATGCTTTTTCTATGGCAGATGATGTACTAAAACAAGGTATACAAGGTATATCTGATCTTATATCAGTTCCAAATCTTATAAATCTGGACTTTGCAGATGTTAAGACTATAATGCATGACAAAGGCATAGCACATATGGGTATAGGAGAAGCTGATGGAGATAACAGAGCTACAGAAGCAGCTCAAAAAGCTATTCAAAGTCCGCTTCTTGAAACTTCTATTCAAGGTGCTAAATCAGTTCTTTTAAATATAACAGGCGGATCGGATCTGGGAATATTTGAAGTAAATGAAGCAGCTGATATTATTAGAGAATCTGTTGACGAAGATGCAAATATAATCTTTGGTGCAGGCATAGACGAGAGTTTAGGAGAGTCCATTAAAATAACTGTAATAGCTACAGGATTTGGAGATGCACCTTCAGCTAGTTCTAAAAAAGCAGAGAAAAAAGTTTTTGATGAACCAGCAGTAGAAAAGGAAAAGGAAAATATCTTTGAAGATTCAGTTGAAGACTTAGATATACCAGTTTTCTTAAGAAGAAGAGATAAAAAATAAAACTATTAAAATTAAAAGTTTTAAAAGACAAGAAAAGATATAAGAATAAAATATAAGAAACATATAAAATCCTATAATAGGGCATAAAATCCACCCAAAAGTTATTAAATTTCTTTAGGTGGATTTTTTATAAGAAAATTACTTTCTTACTTTCTGGAAAATTTCTTATTATAAGCATAAATACTTAACTAGTTTACAATGTAGAATTCTTGAGAATATTCTTAATTTTGCAGAGGGATTCTAGACAAGACGCCTATATTAGCTTATAATAGATATATGTACAAATAAAAAGAGGTGAAAACTTATGAAATGCCCTTATTGTGAATTTTTAGATTCAAAAGTTATAGACTCTAGACCTACTGATGAAGGTCAAGCTATAAGAAGAAGACGTGAGTGCATATCTTGCGCAAAAAGATTTACAACTTATGAAAAATTTGAAGAAATTCCTATAATTGTAGTGAAGAAAGATGGTAACAGACAAAGCTACAATAGAAATAAGCTTTTAAACGGAATAATAAAATCCTGCGAAAAAAGACCAGTATCTATTGATACGATAGAGAAAATAGTTGACGATATAGAAAAAAAACTTTCTAACTCTTTAGACAAGGAGGTAACTTCTATAGAACTTGGAGAGATGGTTATGAAGGAGTTAAAAGATATAGATGAAGTTTCTTATGTTAGATTTGCCTCAGTATATAGACAGTTTAAAGATTTAAATACATTTATGGAAGAACTTAAAAAGCTCTTGGATGAATAAATCGCTGGAGGTCTCTATATGAAAAAACTTATAGAAAATCTAAAAAATAATTTAATAATAACAAACAATAATATATGAGTAAATATATTTGTATTTCAATGCAAATATATTTACTCTTTTTTTAAATAATTTGGAGGTGTGTTTATGACAAAGAAGAATGTACGAGTAATAGTTTGGGGACTTGGATCTATGGGCAAGGGAATTGTAGAAATGCTTCTTGATAAAAAAGGAGTAGAAATCTCAGGAGTGGTAGTCAGAGGAGATAAAATAGGAAAGAGTATGTATGAAATATTAGAAATAGATAGGGGAAACCGAGATGATATAATTGCCGGAAGTTTTGAAGATATAATAATAGAAGGATCGGCAGATGTGGTAATACTTTGTACTGACTCCTTTGTAAAAGATAGTTTTGATAAGATGAAATATATCTTAAACAACAAGATAAATGTAATCTCAACCGCTGAAGAAATGGCCTATCCTAAGGTATCTAATAAAAAGTTGTCTGAGGAGTTAGACACTCTTGCTAAGGAAAATAAAGTGAGTATATTGGGAACTGGAATAAATCCTGGATTTATCATGGATCTTTTAGTTATAGCACTTACAGGTACAGCTATTGATGTAGAAAGTATAAAGGCCGAGAGAATAAATGATCTTTCTCCTTTTGGACCAGCAGTTATGAAAGAACAGGGAGTTGGAATAAGCTTAGAAGAATTTAATAAAAGACTGGATGAGGAAAGCTTAGCAGGACATGTTGGATTTCCTGAGTCTATAAATATGATAGCAGATGCTATAGGTATTGATATAGATTCAGAAATAAAACTCACAAGATCACCAATAGTTTCCAAAGTAGATAGAAGTACAAACTTTGTAAAGGTAGCCAAAGGAGAAGTTGCAGGATGTAATATGAAAGGTTATGGCTATAGCGAGGGTAAACTTAAGATAGAAATGCTCCATCCCCAGCAAATTAAGCCAGAACTTGAAGGGATAAAAACTGGTGATTATATTGAAATAAAAGGCACGCCAGATATAAACTTGAGTATAATACCTGAAATACCTGGTGGCATAGGCACTATAGCTATGGCAGTCAATATGATTCCGCACATAATTAATGCCCGTCCCGGTTTAAAAACCATGATAGACCTACCCGTTCCTCGTGCAATAATGGGAGATATGCGAGAGTTGATAGAAAAATAAGGAGGTAAACTATGCAAGCTAAATCTGGTGATTGGGTTAGGATTTATAGTATCGTGTTAGACAAAAGAGAAAGAGCAGAAAATATTCCTCTTGATACTAAAGAGTTTCCTTTAGAGATGTGGTCCAAGGGATTTTTAGAAGACAATGAAGCAAATATTGGAGACTTTGTAGAAATTGAAACTTATATAGGAAGAAAGACAAAAGGAATATTAGTAGAAATAAATCCTTATTTTAAACATACTTATGGAAAAACGGTTCCTCAGATTCTTTATATTGGTAGACAGGCTCGAAACTTGTTGGATGGAGGTGAAATAGATGGATAATCTTTATCAGGAAGTTATGAAGAGGAGAAACTCTATAATACAAAACTCCATAGATATAGACTACAAAACTTATGAAAAAGATATAATATCTTTTGATTATGAAAAGATGATGGCAGACGTAGGATATAGCATTGAAGACGTAGAGATGATTCAGGCTGAAACAAGTGTCGGAAGTACACCTTTATATGAACTTAAAAACCTGACAAAACTAGCCAGACTTTATGCCTCAGAGGGTAAAGGAGCTAGAATATTTTTAAAAGATGAGGCTGTAAATCCATCTGGAAGTTTTAAGGCTAGGCGTGCATCGATCAATTGCTACCATGCAAAGAAGATGGGATACAAAGGCGTTATAGCTGCTACATCAGGCAATTATGGAGCAGCAGTGGCATCTCAGGCTGCTATACAGGGACTTAAGTGCATAATAGTTCAGGAGTGTTATGACTCAAATGGACTGGGTCAGCCGGAGATAATAGAAAAAGCAAGAAAATGTGAAGCGTATGGAGCAGAGGTAATTCAGCTTACAGTAGGACCGGAATTGTTTTTTAAATTTCTTTCTCTTTTAGAAGAGACGGGATATTTTAATGCGTCTCTCTATACACCATATAGTATTTTAGGAGTTGAAACTTTAGGCATGGAAATATCCAGGCAGATGATAGAAAAAACTGGAAAAAACCCAGACTGCGTGGTAGTTACAAATGCAGGAGGAGGCAATTTAACTGGTACTGCTAGGGGACTTATTAAAAGTGGATCCAAGGAGACTGAGATTATAGCTGCAAGTGTAGATTTAGAAGGCCTGCATATGGCTTCAGATACAGATTTTAATAAAAAATCATTTACTACAGGACACACTGGTTTTGGAATACCTTTTGCAACTTTTCCAGATAGGTCTGATGTGCCTAGATCTGCAGCTAGACCTCTTAGATATACAGACAAATATGTAGTAGTTAGCCAGGGAACTGTATTTTATATGACAGAACTCTTAGCCCAGATTGAAGGACTTGAAAGAGGGCCGGCAGGTAATGTTTCTTTGGCTGGGGCATTTAAACTGGCCCAGGAAATGCAAAGTGATCAAACTATAGTAGTTCAAGAAACAGAATATACGGGAGCTGGAAAACACATAAATGCTCAGCTATCTTTTGCCACTGAAAATGGCATTGAGCTTTTAATAGGAGATCCAAGGGATGAAATACCAGGACAAAATATAATCCTTCCTAAGGATCCAAGTTTTGTAGACTTATCAGAGTTAGATCTGGATAAGATTAAAAATTCGCTTATAAGAAATAGTGTAAAAGATTTAAATGAAAAAGTTTTGAAGCTCGAAGATTTAAACTTCCTAGTAGAAGAGACAAAATCAGACTTAGAATTTGTTAAAGCTGCTTTAGATAATCTGAAAATAAATTATAAGGAGTGATAGTAGATGGAAAGAGAAGATGACTTTCAAAGCCGAAGAAAACATCTAAATGATCTTAGTGAAAAAGAGCTAGAAGCTAGATTTTGGAGTTTATCAGAAAAACTTGTAGACCCTTTAATAACTTTAGCCCACTCTCATTCATCACCATCAATAGAAAGGTCAGTTCTTCTTAGAATGGGTTTTTCTAGTATTGAAGCAAAAAAGATAGTAGATATAGCAATAGAGCGTAATATAGTGGCAAAGGGAGCTGGTAATTTAGTATATAGATTGGCTCAAGCTGAAAATATAAGTATAAGAGATGCAGGACTTCATCTCTATCGAGAAGAGATGTGGGAAAATGTAATATCTTTATTTTAAGGAGGTAGACAATGGAACTAAAACCGAATGAGAAATTAGATATAAGTAATATATTAATGAATATAGAGCACTATAGACCAAGAAGAAGAGGATGGCACTGGAGGGAAGAACTCGACGGCGGTGAAAGGTTAGGGGAGTTTTTCTACCAGGACATTTCAAAGTCTTTAGAAAATTCTCAGCCCCTACCAGCTGCTAAATATTTTCAAAACATAGATCCCCAGCCTCGGGAAGTTATAACCACTGAAATAGCATCTGGACGCTTTGAAGATGATATAAGACGAATGAGAATGGCTGCGTGGCATGGAGCCGATCACATAATGGTAATCAGGACTGCAGGGCAGTCTCATTTTGACAGCCTCTTAGAAGGGACACCTCAAGGTATAGGAGGTATACCTATAACTCGAAAACAAATCAGATGTCAAAGAAAAGCACTTGATCTTATAGAAGATGAAGTAGGAAGAGAGATAAACTATCATTCCTATATCTCGGGTGTAGCAGGGCCTGAAATAGCAGTTATGTTTGCAGAAGAAGGAGTAAACGGAGCACATCAAGATCCCCAGTACAATATCCTCTATAGAAACATAAATATGATAAGATCCTTTGTAGACGCAGCTGAAGCCAAAAAAATTATGGCTTTTGCTGATATCTGCCAAATAGATGGAGCCCATAATGCAAATGCAACTGCTAGCAAGGCCTGGAAGGTTACTCCGGAACTTATGGTTCAGCATGCTATAAATTCTATGTTTTCGGTAAAGGTGGGTATGAAAAAGTCTAATATTTGTTTATCTACAGTTCCGCCAACTGCGCCTCCAGCTCCTTGCCTAAAATTAGATCTTCCCTATGCCATTTGCCTGAGGGAAGTATTTAAAGATTATAAGATGAGAGCTCAGATGAATACAAAATATATGGAATCTTCAACCAGAGAAGCCACTGTCACACATGTATTAAATCTCCTAATATCCAAGCTAACACGAGCTGACATTCAATCTACCATAACTCCGGATGAAGGTAGAAACGTGCCTTGGCATATTTATAATATAGAAGCAGTTGACACTGCAAAACAGGCTCTAATAGGTATGGATGGTTTAAATGATATGATTGAAATAAAAAGAGACAGTAAGGAACTAGCTAAAACTATTAGAGAATTAAAGGAAAGAGCTATACTTTTTATGGAAGAGATGCTAGAAGAAGGTGGGTATTTCCAGGCAGTTGAAAAAGGATTCTTTGTAGATTCTGGATTTTATCCAGAGAGAAACAGCGATGGAATTATCAGAAAAATAGATGGTGGTGTTGGAAGCGATAGCATCTTTGAACGCGATAAAGACTATTGCGCACCTGTAGGTGCACATTTTGGCTATAACAACCTAGCACAGTATGGAGAAGAAATTCAAGACAATCCATCTTTACTGATAGGCGGAGATACTTTTAAAGATCCATCTAAGATAGTATTTATTGATGAATTAGATGAAACTGATAATGTAAATATAAGATTAGATGAACATCTTGATCTTAGAAACTCTCTTCTAGTAAAGCCGGAAATGGAATGGTTGGGAGACGGAACAGTTTTACTGACGATTTTCCTGCCAACTGATGCTAGAAGAGCAGAATTTGCAGCAATTGAAATTGGAAAAAAGATGAATCTTAAGGATGTAGAAGTTATCCATAGAGAAATTATGCAGGAAGCAGAGGGAACTCGTATTGAATTAAAGGGAAGAGTAGATTTTTCAATAGACCTTGAAAAACTAACTATACCTCCTATTCCCAAGGTAATGAGTGAAGAAGAATTAAAAGCATCAATAAAAGAGAGACCTTTAAAAATTGTTGCCGGAACAATAGGTGAAGATGAGCATTCTGTTGGACTTAGGGAGATTATAGATATAAAACATGGCGGTATTGAAAAATATGGTATAGAATGCCATGTACTTGGAACATCAGTTGATATAGAAAAACTGATTGATGCTGCTATTGAGTTAGATGCAGATGCGGTTCTCTCTTCTATGATAATTTCTCACGATGATATTCATTATAAAAATATGAAAAAAATTGAAGAGCTATCAATAGAAAAAGGTGTAAGAGATGATCTAATCTTAATAGCAGGAGGAACTCAGGTAACTGATGAGATAGCAAGGAGAAATGGTATGGATAAAGGATTTGGAAGAGGAACACAGGGAGTCCATGTTGCCACTTTTTTAGTTGAAAAAAGAGACAGTAAAAGAAAGGAAAAGCGCGATGAGAGTTGATCTTTTAATAGCTGAAATAGGCAGCACTACAACTGTTATCAATGCTTTTAATATAGGAGTTGATAATACAGGATTTGTAGGTGAAGGTCACAGTCAGACAAGTGTTATGGAAGGTGATGTAAACATAGGTCTAGAAGCTGCAATTAAGGATTTGTGCAGAAATCTAGACATAAGCTCTATAGAGTACGATGAGTTTATGGCAAGCTCTTCAGCCGCTGGAGGATTAAAGATGACAGTTCATGGGCTTGTTCACGATATGACAGTAAGGGCTGCAAAGGAATCAGCCCTTGGAGCTGGTGCTAATATAAAGTTTATAACATCGGGGAAACTAAGAAGATCTGATCTTAAAAAGATACAGGATATTGAGCCTAATATAATCCTGCTTGCAGGAGGGGTAGATCATGGAGAGCGTGATACTGCTATCTATAACAGCCAGCTTATAGCTGAATTAAAATTAGATATTCCCATAATATATGCTGGAAACGCTGAAAATGATGAAGAAATTCGAAGTATATTTGAGTCTGAAAATATAGAAATCTATATAGTAGAAAATGTTTATCCTCGAATTGATACTTTAAATATCAAACCTACAAGGCTCGCAATCCAGGAAGTTTTTGAAAAGCATATAATCCATGCAAAAGGCATGGATAAGATCAGAGAAATGGTTGATGGTCCTATAATGCCTACTCCCGGAGCTGTTATGGAAGCTACTATACTTTTATATGAGAGTATAGGAAATATTTTAACTATAGATGTTGGAGGAGCTACTACAGATATACACTCTATTTCACAGGAAACAGAAGAAGTTGGAAAAATACTCATAAGACCAGAGCCTCATGAGAAAAGAACTGTTGAAGGAGACCTAGGAGTATATATTAATTCTAGAAATTTATTTAAAATATTAGAAGAAGAAAACCTTCTTGATAGATTTGAAATCACTCAAGAAGAACTTACTGGCTATATGGATAAGATCAAAGCAATACCAAAATCTCAGGAGGAGATAAATTCAACAAGAATTCTAACAAGTATATCCAGCCAAGCAGCATTATACAGGCATGCAGGCATGATAAAAGAGATATATGGGCCAACAGGCAAAAAAACCATAGCTGAGGGAAAAGACCTTTCGGCTGTAAAAACTTTAATAGCAACTGGAGGAGCTCTTACAAAACTTCCTGCCATGAAAGAAGAACTTGAGAGAATAATAAGAGAGAAAAAGCCTCTATATCTTCTTCCAAGTGAAGTAGAGATCCTCATAGATAAAGATTATATTATGGCATCTATAGGAGTTATGTCTACGAGATATCCTCAGGCTGCTTTAAAAATCATGGAGAATAGTTTGAAAAAATAGGAGGAAAAAAATGCAGTATCCAAGACTGATTATCAATACTGATGTAATAAGAAACAATACAAAGCTAATAGTAGATAAATGCAGTCAAAATGGAATAGCAGTAGTAGGAGTTACCAAGGGAGTTTGTGCACAGAAAGAGATAGTAGAGAGCTTTATAAAGGGTGGTGTTAAGTTTCTAGGGGATTCAAGAATAGAAAACTTAATAAGCTTAGCCAAGTATGATATCCCTAAAATGATGCTTAGACTTCCTATGATATCTGAAGCAGATAAAATAGTAAAGTATACAGATTTATCGCTAAACTCAGAGATAGATACTATAAGAGCACTAGATAAAGCTGCTCTAAGAGCTGGAAAGATACATGGAATTATACTCATGATAGACCTTGGAGATCTCCGGGAAGGATATTATTATGAAAAAAACTTACTTAGAACGGTTGAACTTGTATGCCAGATGGAAAATGTCAAAGTTACTGGCCTAGGTACAAACCTTACATGTTTTGGAGCCGTTATTCCAGAGGACTCTTCCATGATTACCCTAGAGAGATTGTCTCGTGAGATAAATGACAAACTTAATCTCGATATAGAGATAATTTCTGGTGGAAACTCCAGCACTTTGCATCTTCTGGAAAAAGGAAAAATAAAGGGAATCAATAATTTAAGACTAGGAGAATCGCTACTTCTGGGAAAAGAAACAGCCTATAATACCCAAATAAATGGAACCAGTTCTGCTGGATTTATCCTAGAAGCAGAAATAATAGAGAGAAAATCTAAACCATCAATGCCTGTTGGAAAAATAGGACTTGATGCTTTTGGAGATGTTCCTGTGTTTATAGATAAGGGCTTAAGAACCAAATTGATATGCGCTATAGGAAAACAAGATGTAAAGGTAGAATCTCTTATAGCTATGGACAAGGACTTGAAAATACTTGGAGCAAGCTCAGACCATCTGATAATAGATTCGACAGATTCAAGCTTGGAATATAAGGTTGGAGATATAGTATCATTTCATTTAGGTTATAGTGGAATCTTGAGTTCTATGACTTCAAAGTATATTAAAAAGATTATTATATGATATAATAGAGTTAAAGCAGGTGATAGAAATGGATTTATTTACAATGTCAATGGAAAAACAACTAGAAACAAATGCCCCTTTGGCGGATAGACTCAGGCCTAGAAAGTTAGATGAATTTGTAGGGCAAGAGCACCTCTTAGGAGCTGATAAGTTTTTAAGTAGGTCTATTAAAGCAGATAGAATAACGTCAATGATTTTTTACGGACCGCCGGGTATCGGAAAAACTACACTAGCTATGATAATTGCAAATACTACTGAAATGAAATTTGAAAAGCTATCTGCAGTAACTTCAGGCGTAAAAGATATAAGAGAAGTTATAAAAAATGCAGAAGAATACCTTAAAATATATAATAAAAGAACTATACTTTTTATAGATGAGATTCATAGATTTAATAAAGCTCAGCAGGATGCACTCCTTCCATTTGTAGAAAGAGGAATTATAATTCTAATAGGTGCTACAACGGAGAATCCATATTTTGAAATAAATAAAGCTTTGCTTTCAAGAGCTATGGTTTTAACCTTAAAAGCACTTTTAAATGAAGATCTTTCAAATCTATTGAAGATTGCCTTAAAAGATAAAGAAAGAGGACTTGGAAAGTATAAGGTAGAAATAGATAAAGAAGCAAGAAATTATTTAATAGGTGTTTCTGAAGGTGACGGAAGAGTGCTCCTAAACTCTTTGGAGATAGGAGTTTTATCAACTCCTGAGGATCAAGATGGTATAAAGAGGATAGACCTTGAAGCTATAAAAAACTCAATTCTTATAAAAACTGCCAAATATGATAAGGGTGGAGACGAGCACTATAATACAATTTCAGCCTTTATAAAAAGCATGAGAGGATCAGATCCGGATGCTTCCCTCTATTATCTGGCCAAGATGATAAACGCAGGAGAAGATCCTAAATTTATAGCCAGAAGAGTTATAATAGCTGCTTCAGAAGATGTGGGAAATGCAGATCCCAATGCACTAGTCATAGCAAATGCTGCATTTGAAGCAGTGAGAAATATCGGAATGCCTGAAGGTAGAATAATATTAGCCCAGGCAGTAACTTATATAGCCTCAGCTCCAAAATCTAATGCAAGTTATGTGGCAATTGATGAAGCTCTCAAAGATATAAGAGAAAAAAGAATAGGAGAAACACCTCCTCACTTAAGAGATACTCACTACGCAGGAGCTAAAGAACTTGGCTCTGGTGAAGGCTACAAGTATCCTCACAACTATGAAGATTCATTTGTAAAACAGGATTATCTTCCAGAAGAATTCAAGGGAAGAAGGTATTATATTCCAACTGAAAACGGACATGAACTAGAAATAAAGAAAAGACTAGACAAATTATTTGACAATAAAGATTAAAAAAACTATAATAATAAGAAGTATAAGAAAATAGTAATATAAGAAAATAGTAAGATAAGAAAAAAATTAAAGATCAAAGATTAAATAATATTATAAGTTAGTAAGCATAAAAAGTATCAATAGACTAAACAATCTATAAGATGAGAAGTATAAAAAAATAAAATCTTTAATTTATATAAAATGATAAATAATTAATAATCATAAGAAATATAATTTAAAAATAAAACAATAATAACAATGATGGGAAGAGTAGATATAAGGCCTGGTCAAAGGGAGTCGATGATAGTGAGACATCGATACTAAGCTTATCTTGAAGAACAGCCCGGAGTTTCTGATCTGAAAGTAATAATAGGATCGGACGTCCTTGTAGCGTTAATGCAATCGAGTGGCTATATTTAGCAACTAGGGTGGTACCACGGAAATCAAAACTTTCGTCCTTATTTTAGGACGGGGGTTTTTTTGTTATATATTAAAACTATGATAGATGGAGGAATAAGATGAAAACTTTTGTAAAAGAAATTTATAAAAACAGTGAAGAATATTTAGAAAAAGAAATTGTTCTAGAGGGCTGGATAAGAAATATTAGAGCGCTGAAGAACTTTGGATTTATTGAATTAAATGATGGTACATTTTTCAAGGGTATTCAGGTAGTATATTCAGATGAACTCTCTAACTTCGCTGAAGTTGAAAAATTACATTTAAGTAGTTCCTTAAAGGTTAGGGGAATCTTAAAGCCAACACCTAAAGGCAAACAGCCATTTGAGATACAGGCAAAAGAAATAGAAGTAGAGGGAGCATCAACTAGTGACTATCCTCTTCAAAAGAAGAAGCACAGTATGGAATATCTTAGAACTATAGCGCACTTAAGACCTAGAAGCAATACTTTTAGTGCGGTTTATAGGATTAGATCAATTGCATCCTTTGCTATTCACAAGTTCTTTCAAGAGAGAGACTTTGTATATGTTCACGCTCCTATAATAACTTCAAGTGATGCTGAAGGAGCGGGCGAGATGTTTAAAGTAAGCACACTTGACTACAAAAACCCTCCTTTAACAGATGAAGGTGATGTAAACTACAAAGAAGATTTCTTTGGTAAGGGAACTTTTCTTACAGTAAGCGGACAGTTAGAAGCTGAAGCTTATGCACTTGCCTTTAAAAATGTATATACTTTTGGTCCTACATTTAGGGCGGAGAACTCTAACACTTCAAGACATGCTGCTGAATTTTGGATGATGGAGCCGGAGATAGCTTTTGCAGACCTTGAAGATGATATGAACCTAGCAGAAGATATGATGAGATATGTTATCAAATATGTTATGGAAGAAGCACCAGAAGAAATGGAATTCTTCAATAACTTTATAGATAAAGAACTCTTAGAGCGATTAGAAAATATAGTAAACTCAGACTTTGAAAGAATCACTTACACTCGCGCGGTAGAAATCTTACAAGAATCTAAAAAGAAATTTAACTACCCAGTAGAGTGGGGAATTGATCTTCAAACAGAACATGAAAGATATATAACAGAAGAAGTATTTAAAAAGCCGGTATTTGTAACCGACTATCCAAAAGAGATAAAAGCTTTCTATATGAGAGAAAATGATGATGGAAAAACTGTAGCGGCTATGGACCTTTTGGTTCCAGGAGTTGGAGAAATAATCGGCGGAAGTCAAAGAGAAGAAAGACTTGAAGTATTAGAACAAAAAATAATAGATAATGGAATGAACCCTTCAGATTACTGGTGGTATTTAGAACTTAGAAAATACGGCGGAACAAAGCATGCAGGATTTGGTCTAGGTTTTGAAAGATTGATCATGTATATTACAGGTATAACAAACATAAGAGACGTTATACCATTTCCAAGAACTGTTAATTCAGCAGAATTCTAAAATAAATGAATATTATTTAAAATATAAAAACTAGATTTTTATAAGAAGCTATAAATAATTTTAATAAAGTATAATACCATTAAGAACTTTTACAAGCATAGAGAGCTTAATAGATATATAATCTATCAAAAGATATAGATTAAATGAGGAGGAGAAAATTTGAAAGAATATGCAGCTGGCAAGATTGAAAAGAAATGGCAAGAGATTTGGGATAAAGAAGAGCCATTTAAAGCTTTAAACGATTCAGATAAAGAAAAGTTTTATGCGCTTGTAGAATTTCCTTATCCATCTGGAGAAGGACTTCATGTAGGCCATCCAAGACCTTATACTGCTCTAGATATAGTTTCAAGAAAGAGAAGACTAGAAGGATACAATGTTTTATTTCCTATGGGATGGGATGCCTTTGGTCTTCCTACAGAAAACTTTGCTATAAAAAATAAAATTCATCCGGCTATTGTTACAAAAAATAATATAGCAAGATTTAAAGCACAACTTAAATCAATTGGATTTTCATTTGACTGGTCAAGAGAGATCAATACAACTGATCCAGAGTATTATAAGTGGACTCAGTGGATATTTTTAAAGCTCTTTGAAAGAGGATTAGCCTACAAAAATGAAATGCCTATAAATTGGTGTACATCTTGTAAGGTGGGGCTTGCAAATGAAGAAGTTGTTCAGGGAACTTGTGAAAGATGCGGATCTGAAGTAATAAGAAAAGTAAAAAATCAGTGGATGCTTAAGATAACAGAGTATGCTGATAGATTGATCGATGACCTTGAAGATCTTGACTATATAGATAGAGTAAAAGCTCAGCAGGTAAACTGGATAGGAAAGTCAGTTGGAGCTGAGATAGATTTTAAAATCAAGGATAAAGAAGACAAGATAAGAGTATTTACTACTAGAGCAGACACCTTATTTGGATCAACTTATATGGTTGTAGCAGCTGAACACCCTTTGATTGAAAAATATAAGAGTGATATAGAAAACTTAGATGAAATAGCAGCCTACCAAGAAGAAGTAAGTAAAAAATCTGATTTTGAAAGAACTGAGCTATCAAAAAATAAAACTGGTGTAGAAATAAAAGGATTAAAAGCTATAAATCCAGCCAATAATAAAGAAATGCCTATATGGATATCAGATTATGTGCTTATGACTTATGGTACAGGAGCTATAATGTCTGTTCCAGGGCATGATACTCGTGACTATGAGTTTGCTACTAAGTTCAATCTTCCGATTGTTGAAGTTGTAAGGGGAGGAGATATCGAAAAGGAAGCTTTTATAGATATAGACCAAGGTACTATTATAAATTCAGACTTTATAAATGGTATGAATGTAAATGAGGCTGGAGAATACATGATAGAGTGGCTTGAAAAAAACCAGCTTGGCACTCGGAAAGTTAACTTTAAACTAAGAGACTGGGTATTTTCAAGACAAAGATACTGGGGAGAGCCTATACCTCTAGTTCATTGCGAAGAATGTGGATGGGTACCAGTTCCAGAGAGTGAACTTCCAATAGTTCTTCCAGAGATTGAAGATTTTGAACCAACAGAAAATGGAGAGTCACCACTTTCTAAGATACCAGAGTGGGTGAATACTACTTGTCCTAAATGTGGAGGACCAGGTAAGAGAGAAACAGATACTATGCCTCAATGGGCAGGATCTTCCTGGTATTACTTGAGATATATAGATCCTCAAAACAGCGAGGCGCTGGCGTCTCCTGAAGCATTAAAATACTGGATGCCGGTAGACTGGTATAATGGAGGAATGGAGCATACAACTCTTCATCTTCTTTATTCAAGATTTTGGCACAAAGTTTTATATGATATAGGAGTAGTAGAAGAGAAAGAGCCTTATGCTAAAAGAACATCCCATGGAATGATCCTTGGAGATAATAATGAAAAAATGTCTAAGTCCAGAGGAAATGTAATAAATCCAGATGAGATAGTAGAAGAGTTTGGAGCAGATACCCTTAGAAGCTATGAAATGTTTATAGGAGATTTTGAAAAATCAGCTCCTTGGTCAGAAAATGGAGTTAAAGGCTGCCGAAGATTCTTAGATAGAGTTTGGAAACTACAAGAAATCTTAGTGGGTGGGGAAGGCTATACTAAAGAGCTTGAAACCATCATTCACAAAACTATAAAAAAAGTATCAGAGGACTTTGAGCACCTTAAGTTTAATACTGGAATAGCAGCTCTTATGAGTCTTTCAAATGAATTTAATGACCTTGGAAAGATTACAAAAGATGATTTAAAAACATTTATTATTTTATTAAACCCAGTAGCTCCTCATATAACAGAAGAAATGTGGGAGAACTTAGGACTAGAAGGATACCTTCACGATACTACTTGGCCAGAATTTGACGAGGAGAAGACTCATGATAAGGTTATAACTCTACCGGTTCAAGTTAACGGTAAGGTAAGGGGAACCATAGAAGTAGATGCAGATATAACAAAAGAAGACGCAATGGAGAAAGCTAAACTTGATGAAAATATTAAAAAATTCCTAGAAGATAAAACTATTGTAAAAGAGATATTTATTCCAGGAAGAATATTTAATATCGTAGTAAAGTAAACTATTAAGTAGCTAATCTTTTAAAATAAAAAGGATTTAAATATAAAAGTTTAAGAATTTAACAATAATTATTTAGAATTATTAGTGGTTTATTCTTAAAAAAAAGTAGAAATAAGTGATAGGTTTTCTTTGAAAAGTACCTTAACATTAAATTCGGGATATAAAACCTGGAAAATGTAGGGTACTTTTTTTGCACTTAATATTTAAAATCATCATAATAAATCTTATCATAAATGATAAATAAGGAGTATAGACAAAATATTTATAAAAACTAGCAAATAACCTAGAAATTAAAAAATATTATGTTATAATCAATATGTGAAGTATTTTACAAACAATTTTGGAGGTGCACTAATGAGAAAAGTTTTAGTTACAGGAGCATTAGGACAAATAGGATCAGAGCTTACAAATAAGCTTAGAGAATTGTACGGAGCTAATAATATTATAGCTAGTAGCAGAAGTGAAAAGGCCGGCTTCGAAGAGTTGATACAAGCAGGACCATTTGAAACTTTGGACATAAACAATGGGGAAGATTTATTAAGAGTTACTGAAAAGCATAATGTAAATACTATTATAAATTTAGCAGCAATACTTTCAGCAGTAGGAGAAGAAAGATGCTTAGATTGTTGGGATGTAAATATGAATGGTCTTATAAATGTATTGGAAGTAGGAAAACAAACAGGATCTCAAATATACACTCCTAGTTCTATAGCAGCATTTGGACCTAGCACACCACCTGACCAAACTCCGCAGGATACTATTCAAAGACCTACTACAATGTATGGTATTACAAAAGTAGCTGGAGAGTTAATGTGTGATTATTACTTTAAAAAATTTGGAGTAGATACAAGAGGAGTTCGTTTCCCTGGTCTTATTTCTTATAAAACTCTTCCTGGAGGAGGAACAACAGATTACGCAGTTCATATATACTATGATGCTATAAGAAAGAAAGAGTACACTTCTTTTATAGATAGAGGAACTAAGATGGATATGATGTACATGCCAGATGCACTTGATGCTATAATAGATTTGATGGAAGCTGATGGTTCAAAATTAATCCATAGAAACGCATTTAATGTATCTGCAATGAGTTTTGACCCGGAAAAACTTGCAGCTTCAATTAGAAAAGAAATACCAGAGTTTAAACTTAATTATGATGTTGATCCAGCTAGACAGGCAATTGCAGACTCATGGCCAAATTCTCTAGACGATACAGCAGCTAGAGAAGAATGGGGATGGAATCCAAAGTATGATCTAGATGCTATGACTCATGACATGTTAGAAAAACTAAAAATAAAGTTAAAATAAATCAATCAGCAATAGTTTAATAAATAAGGAAACCAACCCAATCTTTCAGCTTAAAAAAGATTGGGTTTTCTTTGTTTTAATCTTGACAAGATTACTAGGCTATTATATACTAATCTTGTAATACTCTAGTAAACTAGTAGGAATTAAAAGAGGTGATTAAGATTAAACTATCAACTAAAGGAAGATACGGGCTCATGGCTATGTTTGAACTTGCTCTTGCTCATGGAGAGGGACCAATTTCTTTAAAGAAAATTGCTAAAAACCAAGACCTTTCAGACAATTATTTGGAACAACTTGTTTCTGTTCTTAGAAAAGATGGACTATTAGATAGTGTCAGAGGTTCTCAAGGTGGGTATATGTTATCTAGAGCACCTAAAGAGATAACCGTAGGAGATATCCTAAGAAGTTTAGAGGGTAATCTTGCTCCTGCAGAATGCGTATCAGATGATGATGGAGAATGCTGCAAGGATGAAGGATGCGCTACAAAATTGGTCTTAATGAAGATTAAAACGAGTATAGATGATGTAGTAGACTCTATTACTCTTGAAGATATGATAAACGATATTAAATAAAAATGAAAAGATTATTAAAATATTATTAGGAGGATGGTTATGAGAGAATATATATACATGGACAATGCAGCCACAACACCTGTCAAAGAAGAAGTTTTAGAAGAGATGCTACCTTTTTTCACCGAAAAATATGGTAATCCTTCTAGCATATATAGCGTGGCACAAAATTCTAAAGTGGCAGTAGAAAAAGCAAGAGAAAAAGTTGCAAAAGCTATAGGTGCAAAAAAAGAAGAGATATTTTTCACCGCCGGAGGATCAGAAGCTGACAACTGGGCTATAAAAGGTATAGCATATAAAAACAAGAATAAAGGAAATCACATAATCACATCAAAGATAGAACATCATGCAGTGCTTCATGTATGTGAATATCTAGAGAAAAAAGGTTTTGAAGTAACATACCTTGATGTAGATGAAGATGGAATAGTTGATCTTGAGCAACTCAAATCTTCTATAAAGGATACTACAATACTTATAACTATTATGACTGCCAACAATGAAATAGGAACTATAGAACCTATAGAAGAAATTGGTAAGATTGCAAAAGAACATGGAGTGCTATTTCACACTGATGCAGTTCAAGCTATGGGAAGCATACAGATGGATGTAAAAGCAATGAACATAGATCTTCTATCCATGTCTGCTCATAAAATTTACGGCCCAAAAGGCGTAGGTGCCTTGTATATAAGACGAGGAGTGCAACTAGACTCTCTTGTGACAGGTGGAGGACAAGAAAGAAATAAAAGAGCTGGGACTGAAAATGTTCCTGGAATAGTAGGCATGGGAAAAGCAATAGAACTTGCTTATGAAAATCTTGAAGAACACAATGAAAGGCTTACAAAACTTAGAGATCGGTTGATGGAAAAGATAGAAGAAAATATTGAAGAGATAAAACTTAACGGTCATAGAACTAAAAGACTTGCTAACAACGTAAACTTTTCTTTTAAATATATAGAAGGAGAATCACTACTTCTTAGTTTAGATATGGTGGGCATAGCGGGTTCTAGCGGATCGGCTTGTACATCTGGAGCGCTTGATCCATCACATGTATTACTTGCTATAGGTCTTAGCCACGAAATAGCACACGGATCACTTAGACTTAGTCTGGGAGATTTTAATACGGAAGAAGAAATAGATTATGTAGTAAAAGAGCTTAAAACAATAGTTCAAAGACTTAGAATGATGTCGCCTTTGTATGATAAACTTGAGGAGGAAAAATAATGTATTCAGAAAAAGTTATGGAACACTTCACAAACCCAAGAAATGTAGGAGAAATTAAAGATGCAGATGGTATAGGAGAAGTAGGGAACGTAAAATGCGGGGATATAATGCGTATGTATTTAAAGATAGAAGACAATGTAATAGAAGATGTTAAGTTTAAAACCTTTGGATGCGGATCAGCTATAGCATCATCTAGTATGGCTACTGAGCTTATAAAAGGAAAGACAATAGAAGAGACTATGGCACTTACAAACAAGGCAGTAGCAGACGCACTAGACGGTCTACCTCCTATAAAAATGCACTGCTCAGTTCTTGCAGAACAAGCGATAAAGGCGGCACTGCTTGATTATTCAAAGAAAAGCGGTGTTTATATAGAAGGTCTTGAAGATGTTGATTTTGATACAGACCATCATCATGACTTAGAAGAATCATAGAAAAACTTATAAGATAGATTTAAAAGAAGAACTATGGAGGAGACAGCTGGAGGCTGTCTCTTACATATAAGGGAGGAAAGATATGATTGGGCAGGGATCTCCGGATATTTATATAAAAGCTATTGGTATATTAACGATTGCACTTACCTTTTTAATTATCTACTACCTTATAAATATAGGAAATAAATTTGTAGATCCAAGAAAAATGATAATAATAAAAAACAAATGGATTCTCCAAGGATTTATAGGCTTAATATCATTTTATATCATTTATATGTTTTTAAAGAAAAATCCATTTATATACGATATATTTATAACTATATTGATATCAATTATATTAGCCTATGCCATAAATCCTTTAGTAAATAAATTAGAAGATAAAGGTATCAAAAGGCTCTATGGAGTATTAATAATATACCTATCTATAGTTGCTATATTTTTCATCCTGGCTTTTCTTATAATACCTAAATCAGGAAGAGAAATAAAAAGGCTGGTAACTGATCTACCGATGTATTTTGATCAATTATCAGATTTAGTAGATAATATATACTCCAAGTATTCTTCAACCCTGGGCGGACTTCCTCCTATATTTCAAGGAATTGAAGATTTAATTATTGATAATACAGCTAAAATAGAAAAAATGGTAGTTCAGGGATTAACAACATTTTTTAGCGCTATAATAGGAATGAGCTCTAAAATAATAAATATTATATTGACTCCGATTTTAACTCTTTACTTTTTAGTAGACAAAGATAAATTTGTTAAGATGATAAAGGGATGGATTCCTCTTAAACATAGGGATGAAATTATAAGCCTAGCTTCTACTATTGACCATTCACTATCTAAATTTATCAGAGGCAGGATGCTGATGTCACTTTATGTTGGTGTATTTACCTCTATAATGCTGCTTATCTTTGGAGTGGATTTTGCTATTGTTATAGGATTTATAACAGGATTGTTTGATATAGTACCTTATATAGGGCCAATGATGGGATATATACCAGCTATGTTCTTTGCTTTGATAGAAAGTCCTATAAAAGCAGTATGGGTTAGTTTTTTATTTATATTTATCCAGTGGGCAGAAAACAATATACTAGCTCCAAAGATTATTGGAGAAAATATGGGTATAAATCCTTTGGTTATTCTTCTTTCCATAATAATAGGTGGAGGAATATTTGGAGTTTTTGGTATGATAATTTCAGTTCCGCTTGTAGCAGTTTTAAAAATAATTTATGAATTTATTATGACAAAACTCAAGCAAAGCAGAAATATAAAGAATTGACAAAAGGGCTTGATTAAATTATAATCCAGATAGGTATATAAATCTCCTCCCACAGATAGGAGGAGGTTTTTTTGTACATTAATGATTAAAAAGAGGTGTAAATATGAAAAAATTAGGATTACATGAAATTAGACGTGAATTTTTAGATTATTTTGAAGAAAAAGGACATTTAGTTGCACCTAGCTTCTCATTAATACCTAAAAATGACAAATCACTATTACTTATAGGTGCGGGTATGGCTCCGCTTAAGAAATATTTTACAGGAGAGTTAACTCCTCCTAAAAACAAAATGGCTACATGCCAAAAATGTATTAGAACAGGTGATATCGAAAACGTAGGTAAAACAGACAGACACGCTACTTTTTTTGAAATGTTGGGAAATTTTTCATTTGGAGATTATTTCAAGAAAGAAGCTATAGAATTTGCATGGGAATTTTTAACTAAGAGATTAGAAATAGATCCGGAACTTCTTTGGGCTTCTGTGTATCACGAAGACTTGGAAGCGGCTAAAATATGGAATGAAGATATAGGGATGGATAAGGAAAAGATAGTTCCTCTTGGAAAAGCTGATAACTTTTGGGAACTAGAGGTAGGACCTTCGGGACCTTGTTCGGAGATATATATAGATAGGGGAGAGAAATACGGCTGTGGTTCTAAAGACTGCAAACCAGGCTGTGAATGCGACAGATTTATAGAGGTTTGGAACCTTGTATTTACTCAATTTGACAAGGATGCTAATGGTGTATACAATCCTCTAGAACATCCAAATATAGATACTGGAATGGGACTTGAAAGAATTACTGCATTTTTAGAAAATGCGGATAATATATTTGAAATAGATGAAATAAAAAAGATTATCCAAGCTATAGAAAAAATAAGCAAGTATAAGTATGGAACTGAGGAATCAAAAGATGTAAGCATAAGAGTAATAACAGACCACGTACGAGCTATGACTTTCTTAGTTTCTGACGGTGTGCTTCCAAGCAATGAAGGAAGAGGGTACGTACTTAGAAGACTTATAAGACGAGCTAGTAGACATGGTAAACTTTTAGGTATAGAAGGAACTTTTCTTACAGAAGTTGTGGGAGTATTTATTGAATCTTGGATGGTGGAGTATCAGGAACTTAAATCCAGAGAAGATCATATAAAGAGGATCATACTGGCTGAAGAAGACAAGTTTCAAGAAACAATAGATGCTGGGATTCAGATACTAGAATCTTATATTGAAGAGATGAAGGCTGAAAAGAAAGATATGCTCTCTGGAGAAAAAGCTTTCAAACTCTATGACACTTACGGATTCCCCTTAGATTTAACACTTGAAATTCTTCAAGAGAGACATCTCAAGCTAGATGAAGCTGAGTTTACAAATCAGATGGAAAATCAAAGAAAAAGAGCTAGAAGTGCGAGGGATGATGGCGATAGCGGTTGGGGAGCGAGTATAAACCTGGAAATATTTGATGGCTCAGAATCTGAGTTCAAGGGATACGAAACGATAAGTACCGACTCTAAAGTGTTGGCTTTAGTAAAAGAAGATGAAATAGTTGAGGTCCTATCTCAAGATGAAGAGGGAATGGTAGTGCTGGACATAACACCTTTCTATGCTGAATCAGGAGGACAAGTAGGAGATACTGGATATCTAGAAATAGATGGATCTAAAGTAGAAGTAATAGATACAAAACATAATAAAATGGGTATTACTATACACATGGTAAGAGTAGTAAATGGATCTATAAAAGTAAATGACAGTGTTAAAGCTAGAGTTGATGAATCTAGACGAGATTCTATCAGAAGAAATCACTCAGCGACTCATCTTCTTCACAAGGCATTAAAGGAAGTTCTGGGAGAGCACGTAAATCAAGCTGGTTCTATTGTTGATCAAAATAGACTTAGATTTGACTACACTCACTTTGAAAGTCCAACATCAGAAGAATTACAACTTATAGAGACTATTGTAAATAGGGAAATCTATAGAGGACTTGATGTTACTACTACTGAAACTTCCTTAGAAGAAGCTCAAAAACTTGGAGTAGTTGGACTCTTTGAAGAAAAGTATGGAGATCTTGTTCGAGTTATAAGAATGGGAGAATTCTCAAAAGAACTTTGCGGAGGAACTCATGTTACGAGCACATCCAATATAGGAATGTTTAAGATAATATCAGAAGGTGGTATTGCTTCTGGAGTTAGAAGAATTGAAGCTATAACAGGCCTAGGTGTATACAACTATTTAAATGAAAAAGAAGAAGAAATAGATCAGATGAGTTCAATCCTAAAGACAAATAAAACAAATCTTCTAGATAGAACAAGATCTATTGTAAGTGAACTAAAGGAACAAGAAAAAGAAGTTAGTCAGTTAAAGATGAAACTTTCCGGTGACCTTTCTAAGGAAATAATAGAAGAAGCTGAAAAAGTGGGAGATATTTCCTTAATTACTCACAGAGTTGAAAATATGGCTATAGATGATTTAAGAAATCTGGGAGATAAGATAAAAGATAGGTTGGATTCTGGAGTTATAGTGCTTGCTTCTGTAGCTGACGGCAAGATTACATTTTTAGTTATGGTTACGGATGATTTAATAGCTAAAAAAATCTTAGCAGGAAATATAGTAAGAGAAGTAGCTAAGATAACTGGCGGAAATGGTGGAGGAAGACCAAACATTGCACAAGCAGGAGGAAAAGATGTTTCAAAACTAGATGAAGCGTTTGCACAACTGCCGGAGCTTATATTAGCTGCTAAAAAAGATTAATCCAGACAATAGGAAATTACAAATGGATTTCTTATGTAAAATGTTAAACTTATGGTATAATAAAGATAATGGAGGTACTCAAAATGGATAATAATGAAAATAGGACAATGAAGTTTGAGGTGCCAAAGGAAAATATGACAGAACCAAAAGAAATCCTGTTATATATATATGAGGCATTAAAAGAAAAAGATTATGAACCTGTAAATCAAATAATAGGATATATATTATCAGGAGATCCAACTTATATTACAAGCCATAAAGATGCAAGAACTATAATCAAGCAGATTGAAAGAGATGAAATATTAGAAGAAATCTTAAAAGAATATTTAAAACATAATGCTTAGACTAAAGAATGAGTATTCGTACTCATTCTTTAGGATTTTTACAAACAATAGGAAGTGTAGGGATGGAAAAAAGATTACTGGGTAATACAGGTATTGAAGTATCTAGACTTTGCTTTGGATCATTGACTATGACTCCATTTCAAGCTGATTTATCTGTAAAAGACGGAGCTTATTTGATAGAACATGCCTTTGAAAGAGGAATAAATTTTTTAGATACTGCAGAAATATATGAAAACTATCATTATATAAAAGAAGCTTTAAAGGGTATAAAAAGAGAAGACTATGTTATAGCATCAAAATCTTATGCTTATACTAAAGAGATGGCAAAAGCCAGTCTTGATAGGGCTTTGCAACAAATTGGAACAGACTACATAGATATATTTTTGCTTCATGAGCAAGAAAGTATCTATACTGTAAAGGGCCACTGGGAAGCTATTGAATATTTTTTAGAAGCAAAAGAGAAGGGTATTATCAGAGCTTTTGGTATATCTACTCATAATATTGCAGGAGCAAGGGCTGCAAAAGAAGTAAAAGAGATAGAAATAATTCATCCGATTGTAAACAAGCCGGGAATAGGTATTAAAGACGGAACTATAGACGATATGCTAGCAGAACTTAAGGCTATAAATGCTTTAGGAAAAGGAATATACGCAATGAAACCTCTAGGTGGAGGACATTTAATAAAGAAGATTGAAGAATCATTTAACTTTGTAAGAGATATTGAATTTATAGATTGTATAGCCATAGGCATGCAGTCGACAAAAGAGATAGACGCAAATGTGAACTTAATGGAAGACGGATATATACCACAGAAGATAAAAGATCAGATTGATAAAAAGAAGAGGCAGCTTATAGTTGCAGATTATTGCATAGCGTGTGGAAATTGTGTCGAGAGATGTAAACAAGACGCAATAGAGATAATAGACGGTATAGCAGTTCCCAATGAAAAATGTATTCTTTGCGGTTACTGCGCGACAGTTTGTCCAGAGTTTTGTATAAAAGTAATTTAATTGGAGAATGTTAATGGAAAGAATTTTAGGATTAGACGTAGGAGATAAATATATAGGTGTTGCAGTAAGCGATTTACTACAATTTACAGCTCAAGGAGTAAAAACCATAAAAAGAGTTGGTAAAAAAGCTGATTTTTTAGAAATAGAAGACTTAATAAAAGAATATGACGCTAAAAAAGTTGTTGTTGGGTTACCTAAAAACATGAACGGGTCTGTCGGACCTCAAAGTGAAAAGGTGATCAAATTTGGTGAGAAAATAAAAAACAAATTTAAAATAGATGTAATATATATAGATGAAAGAATGACTACTATGTCGGCAGAACGTGTCCTTATAGAAGGCAATGTTAGGCGAGAGAACAGAAAGCAGTATATAGACAAAATAGCAGCAAGCTTCATCTTACAATCGTATTTAGATGGTTTACAAAGGGGGAATTAAACATGATACAAAAACATTTGTTTTATGATGAACTTGGCAATGAAATAGAATTTATAATAAAAGCTAAATTTACAATAGATGATACAGACTATGTTGCTATGCTTCCTGCAGATGATATTGAATCGGATACCTATATATTAAAGATTGAATTCGACGACAACGGAGATGAGATGCTTGTAGGAATAGATGATGAAGAGTTAAAAGAAGCAGAAGTAATATATGAAGAATTGTTAAAAGAAAATTTACAGTAGAAATAGTCTACTTTTAAATCATAAGCAGGTGAAAATATGCAAAAAAGTGTCGAGCAGTATAAAGCAAGACTAAAGAAAAAAGGTTATAAATTAACCGATCAAAGGAAAGCTATTTTAAACACAATAATAGAACATGTTCATGAGCATTTAAGCTGTGAAGAGATATTCAATCTAGTTTCTGTAGATTATCCGGAGATAGGTATAGCCACAATATATAGAACCTTGCAACTTTTTGAGAATTTAAACATAGTTGTAAAGGTTAATTTTGATGATGGCTTTAGTAGGTATGAAATCAAAGAAAATTCAAACGATCATCACCATCATCATTTAATATGTTTAAACTGTGGCAAGGTTTTAGAGGTGCAATTAGATCTCTTAGAATCTCTTGAAAATACTATAGAAACTCAAGAAGGTTTTTCTATAACGGATCATAATGTAAAATTTTATGGATATTGTAAAGAATGTAATGGAAAATAAATAGGAACTTAAAAAATCAAGGAGTGATAAAGTGAGTAAAAAAGAAAAACTAAAAATAATTCCCCTGGGAGGTCTAGGAGAAATCGGAAAGAACATTACTGTACTAGAATATGGTGATGATATTGTACTAATAGACTGTGGAATGACTTTCCCAGAAGATGAGATGCTAGGGGTAGATATAGTTATACCGGATATAACTTATCTAATAAGAAATAAAGATAAAATAAGAGGATTAGTTATAACTCATGGTCATGAAGACCATATAGGAGCTATACCATATGCCTTAAAAAGATTAAATATTCCAATATATGGAACTAGACTTACACTAGCTTTGCTAGAAACTAAGTTTAAAGAGCACAAGCTAGAAAACGTAAATCTTAATATAGTAAGACATGGAGCTAGAGTAAAGCTTGGCAACTTTGAAGTAGAGTTTATTGCTACAGGTCACAGTATACCTGATAGTTCAGCGCTGGCAATTCATACACCAGTAGGAGTAGTTTTCCACACTGGAGACTTTAAAATAGACTATACTCCTATTTCAGGGGATGTTATAAATTTAGCTAGATTTGCAGAACTTGGTAAAGAAGGAGTACTATGCCTGATGGCAGACAGTACAAATGCGGAAAGACCGGGCTACACTATGAGCGAGCGAACAGTTGGAGTTGCTTTTAGAGATATGTTTGCAAACGCTAAGGGAAGAATCTTAGTTGCAACATTTGCATCCAACGTTTATAGAGTTCAGCAGATTATAACCGCTGCAGAGCAAAACGGTAGGAAAGTTGTTCTTTCAGGTAGATCTATGATAAATACTACAACAGTTGCTCATGGACTAGGATATTTAAAAGCTGAGGAAGGAACATTTATAGACATAAATGATATGAAAAAATATAGAAGCGATGAAATGGTAGTTATAACTACAGGATCTCAAGGGGAGCCTATGTCTGCTTTAACTAGAATAGCTAACGGTGAACACCGTAAGATAAGCATTCAAGAAGACGACCTAGTTATAATTTCAGCTACACCAATACCTGGTAATGAAAAGACTGTAGGCAAGATAATCAACAAGTTAATAGAAAAAGGCACAGAAGTTATATATGATGCTTTAGCTGAAGTTCACGTTTCAGGACACGCTAAGCAAGAAGAGTTAAAATTGGTTCACACTCTTCTTAAACCGAAATTCTTTATACCAGTTCACGGTGAATATAGACACTTGAAAATACATTCAGACCTGGCTCAAAGCTTGGGAATGGAAAAAGAAAATATATTTATCATTGAAAATGGTCAAACTCTTGAGTTTACAGAAGATACAGCTAAAAGAGGACCTATAGTTCAAGCTGGCAACATATTAGTTGACGGTCTTGGAGTTGGAGATGTTGGAAATATAGTTCTTAGAGACAGAAAGCATCTTTCAGAAGATGGACTTATAGTAGTTGTTATGAGTATAGACAAGCAGTCTAGAAAAGTTATTTCAGGACCTGATATTATATCTAGAGGATTTGTTTATGTAAGAGAATCTGAAGATCTAATGGATGAATCACGTGAGATAATTAGAAAAGTATTAGCAGATTGTGAGAAAAATAAAATAACAGATTGGACTACACTTAAATTTCAAGTAAGAGATTCTTTAAGATCTTTCTTCTATAGCAAGATAAAAAGAAATCCGATGATATTGCCAATTATAATGGAAGTTTAATGAAATCCCTGGTATCTAAGATACCAGGGATTTATCTTTTAATATTTCAGATAAATGGTATAATGTTATAAAAGGAGGGATTTGTGTGAATGTTAGATATCTAACAAAGGCAAGTTTAATTGCCGCGATATACATAGTACTAGTTATGATTCAAGTTTTACCTATACCCTTGGCCAGTTTAACTTTTGGACCCATCCAGCTGAGATTGGCAGAAGGTTTAGCTCTCCTTCCGCTTGTAGAAGCTGCTGCAGTCCCGGGACTGTTTGTGGGATGTCTTATAGCTAATCTATTATTGGCAGTACACTCTGGATTTGGATTAATAGATATTATAGGCGGAAGCCTCGTTACTTTGATTGCGGCATATTTAACATCTAAGACAAAAAATAAATATGTAGGCATGATACCGCCAGTATTATTAAATGGACTTATAGTATCAATTTGGGTATCTTATTTTACTAAAATACCTTATCATTTTACAGTACTTGGTATAGCATCAGGAGAACTGGTATCACTTCTTATATTTGGCAATCTGATTCTTTATGTTTATAATAAAGCTACTCAATTTAAAGAATACTAAAAACTAAAAAGGGTGAAAACAATATGACTAGTGTAAATGGGAAAAAGAAAGGGCATCCAGTGCTCTTTATATTTATGATTGGATTAATTATTGCAGCTTTTTTATCTTTTACTTATTACAAAAACTCTTTAGATCCAGTATCAAAAACCGCTGAAGAATCAATTGCCTTAGAAATTCCAAGCGGAAGTTCTACTCAGGATATAGGCGAAATCTTAGAGAGGAACAATCTTATAAAGAATAAATGGGTCTTTTTATTTAAGGTAAAGACTTTAGACACTAAAAGATCTCTTAAAGCTGGAACTTATAATCTAAGTCAGTCTATGAATCTAGAGACAATAATAGAATCTCTAGTTAAAGGTGGTAAATCAGGTAATACTGTCAGGTTTACTATACCCGAGGGTTATGAATTAAAGGATACAGCTAGAAAACTATCGGAGGAAAAGATAGTAGATTATGACCGATTTATAAAATTAACTGAAGATAAGGCCAATTTTGAAGAAGAATTCGAGTTTTTAAAAGACTTGGATGAAGGAAAGACTTTGGAAGGTTTCTTATTTCCGTCTACCTATGAAATCTATGAAAAGCATAGTGAGGAAGATATAGTCAGAAGAATGCTTGAAGGATTTGAAAAGATATATGAAAAAGAAATAAAAAGAGCCTTGATAACCAGTAATTTTGATTTAAATGATCTGGTAACTTTGGCGTCAATTATAGAAAGAGAAGCCAAGGTTGACAGCGAAAGAGCAACTATGTCGGGAGTGTTTCATAACAGGCTAGACGTTGATATGACCCTAGGTTCCTGCGCTACAGTTCAGTATATACTTGGAGAGAGAAGAACTGTTTTAACAAATGCAGAAACCAGGATAGAATCTCCCTTCAATACCTATATAAATAAAGGATTGCCACCGGCACCTATTGCCTCTCCAGGAGAAAAATCAATAATGGCTGCTATTAATCCTGAAGAAGTAGATTATTTATACTTTACACTTACAGGAGCTGACGGAAGCCATACCTTTACAAAGACTTATGAGGAACATTTAAATGCAGCACCAAAAAAATAAGCTAGGATGATAAATTTGAGCAATATAAATAATGACTATATAGAAGACTATATAAGGGGACTACTCCCCGAAAAGGAAGAACTCTTTAAAGGGATGGAAAGTTACGCAGAAGCTAACTTTATTCCTATAATTGAGCCAGAAGTTGCGCAGTTCTTAACAGTTCAGCTAAAGGCTCTAAAGCCTGAGAAAATTCTTGAAATAGGAACAGCTATTGGCTACTCGGCCTTAACTTTTGCCAAGGCACTAGACGGCAAATGCCAGATAACAACTATAGAGCGAAGAGAAGATATGATAGAACTAGCCTTAAAAAATATAGAAGCATCAGACTACAAAGACTCAATAAAGATATTACTAGGTGAAGCTGAGGCGGTACTTCCGACACTCACTGAAAAATATGACCTTATATTTATTGATGCATCCAAGGGACATTATATGGACTTCTTTAATGAAGCTTTAAAATTCTTATCACCAAAGGGTATGATTGTTTCAGATAATGTGCTCTTTCGTGGAATGGTTGCAACTGACGAACTAGTTAAGAGAAGAAAAATAACCATAGTAAAAAGATTGAGAAGTTTTTTAAAATATATAAATGAAATTGAAGGCTATGAATCTTGTATAATACCTATAGGAGATGGAGTAGCTTTAACATATAAGCTTTGATGAAAAAGCAATGAGGAGATGTATTTATTTTGACTAAAAAAGTAGAATTATTAGCTCCCGCGGGAGATTTAGATAAATTAAAAATGGCAATAATGTATGGAGCAGACGCTGTATATCTTGGAGGCGAAGCATTTGGACTTAGAACTTCTTCTAAAAATTTTTCACTAGAAGAGATAAAAGAAGGCGTAGAATATGCCCATAAAAGAGGAAAAGCAGTTTATATTACACTTAATATAGTGCCACACGATGAGGATTTAGTAGATGTTGAAGAATATGTTAAAGCCCTCCATGCTATAGAGGTAGACGCTGTTATAGTATCAGACCCAGGTATGTTTGCTATAGTTAAAAGAACAGTACCAGATATTGAAATCCACATAAGCACTCAGGCAAGTGTTACCAACTATGAAACTATGATGTTCTGGTATAGCCTTGGAGTTAGAAGAATAGTTCTTGCACGTGAGCTTTCTTTTGAAGAGATTGAAAATATTACTAAAAAGATACCAGATGACTTAGAAATAGAAGCCTTTGTACATGGTTCTATGTGCATGTCCTACTCTGGGAGATGCTTGATGAGCAATTACATGACAGACAGAGACGCTAACCGCGGAGACTGTTCTCAGCCTTGCAGATTCAAATATCATGTAGTAGAAGAAAAAAGACCGGGAGAATATTTCCCAGTTATAGAAAATGATGAAGGAAGCTTCATATTTAACTCAAAAGACCTTTGCATGATAGAATATATTGATCGACTGGTTAAATGTGGTATCAACAGCTTCAAGATAGAGGGAAGAGTTAAGAGTTCATATTATGTTGCAACTATAATAAGAGCTTATAGAATAGCTATAGATGAATATGAGAAGGATCCGGAAAACTACGAGTATAATCCCAAGTGGCTGGATGAAGTTAAGAAAGTAAGTCACAGAGCCTTTACTACTGGATTTTATCTAGATAGATCACCTAAAGACGCTCAAGTATATTCAACTAGCTCTTACGTAAGAGACTTTGACTTTGTAGGCATGGTGCTGGATTATGATAAATCAACTGGAATAGCAACTATAGAGCAGAGAAACAGAATGTTTGTAGGAGATGAAATAGAAGTATTTGGCCCTGAAAAAGAGTTCAATACCCAAATAATAAAAGAAATGTGGAACTCTAAAGATGAAGCCATAGAAGTAGCTCCCCACGCTCAGCAGATAATAACTATGAAAATGGAAAAAGATACTGATAAATACTATCTAATCAGAAAAAGAAGAGAGGACTGATATTTTTGCATTCACCTATTTTAATTGGAATTACAGGAGGAACAGGTTCTGGAAAATCTACCGTTTCAAAGAAAATATTTAAAACTGTTACTGAAAAAGATATAGTAATAATAGAACAAGATTCTTACTATAAAGATCAAAGCGATCTTTCCTACAATGAAAGAGTAAAGACCAACTATGATCACCCCTCAGCTTTTGACAATGAACTCTTGGTCCAGCATCTAAAACAGCTGATGTCGGGACAAGCTATAGAAAAGCCAATCTACGACTTTGAGAATCACAATAGAAAAAAAGAAACGCTTAGAGTAGAACCAAAGCAGATAATTATACTTGAAGGAATCTTAATACTCTTTGAAAAAGAAATTAGAGACCTCTTGGATATAAAAATATTTGTAGATACAGACTCAGATGTAAGAGTTATCCGAAGAATACTTAGAGACATAAAGGATAGAGGAAGAACTCTTGACTCAGTAATACTTCAGTATATGGAAACAGTTAGACCGGCCCACCTACAATTTATAGATCCAAGTAAAAGATATGCCGATATAATAATTCCCGAAGGTGGATACAATAAAGTAGCAATAGATTTGATAGTACAAAAAATAAAATCAATACTTTCTGAAAACAACTAAAAAAGCCTCATTTTCCAGATATCTAAAATCAGGAAAATGAGGTTTTTAATTAGCCGTTTTAAAGCATAAAAGATTAGTAGAAATCATAATATTTTATTCTTAGAAGAGAATATAAAACTAAATTCTTTATTACTCTTAAGAAATATAGATGCATAGTATATCTAAACAAATCTTATCATATATGATAATTATCTAGCATATAAGGAAATATTTGTAAAAACTATTCCATCTAAACAATAATTCTATAGGATTTGAAAATAAATAAGTATATTACAGTAAATGTTAAGAAAATTTAACACATTAATCTTTTAAGTTTAGTATAATATCCATATGTAACTAAAAAGAAATAGAAATGAAATTTAAACATAACCATAAGATGCTTAAAACATAAAACAAGATTATTAGACACAACAAGGGAGATATAATGCAAAGAAAAAACTTAAAGCTTGGAGAGTTGCTTTTAAACTCTGGTAAAATAATAAAACCACAACTTGATATGGCACTACAGGAACAGAAAAATACTAATAAAAAATTGGGAGAGATTCTTGTGGAAAAAGGTATATTAAGCAACACAGATATAGTAAATATACTATCGACACAACTCGGTTTTCGTAAAGTAGATATAATAAAATACCCTATCAATCCAAAAGTAGTTCATATTATACCGGGATCTATGGCAAAAAAGCATAAATTAATTCCCATAGATATGCTCGATGGTAAACTAGTAGTTGCTATGGCAGATCCACTGAATTTTTATGCAAGGGACGATATTGAACTTTTTACAAAAATGCCTCTTGAAATAGTTATAAGTCTTGAAAATGAAACCATGAGCATAATAGATAAATACTTCAGTGATGAATCTTCTAAAAAAATCCTAGAAGAATTTGAAGACTATGCAGCCATGGATGAAAACAAGATAGAAGAGTTTACAGAAGAAGTAGAAGTTACTTCTGCTCCAATAGTAAGACTTCTTAACTCTATAATAGAGCAGGCAGTAACCAGTAAAGCGTCTGACATACATATAGAACCTTTTTCAGACTATGTAAGAGTCAGAATCAGAATAGATGGTGATTTAACTGAAGTTATGACTCTGCCTAAAAACAATCTATCTCCTATAGTAACTAGGATCAAGATAATAGCCAAGATGAATATAGCAGAAAAAAGAGTACCACAAGACGGAAGAATAGATACCACTATGTTTGGCAGGCAAATAGACATGAGAATATCAATACTTCCAACAGTCTACGGAGAAAAAACGGTTATAAGGCTTCTAGATAAGTCCGGCTTTAACTACTCAAAAGAAAGCTTAGGGCTGAGCCCCGGTAACCTAAAAAACTTTGATACAATACTTTCCAAACCATATGGTATAATACTTGTCACCGGTCCTACCGGAAGCGGTAAGACGACCACTCTTTATAGTATTCTAAAAGAATTTAACACAGATGATAAAAATATAATAACCATAGAAGATCCGGTAGAGTATAAACTAGACGGAGTAAATCAAGTTCAAGTAAATACTAAAACAGGTATGACCTTTGCATCAGGACTAAGATCTATCCTGCGCCAGGACCCGGATACCATAATGATAGGTGAAATAAGAGACGTCGAGACAGCAGAGATAGCTATCAGAGCCTCTATAACAGGTCACCTGGTTCTTTCAACCCTCCACACCAATGATAGTCCATCTACCGTAGCAAGATTGGTAGATATGGGAATAGAGCACTATCTGGTATCTTCTTCTATCATAGGAATCATAAGTCAGAGACTGCTTAAGGTTCTCTGCACTAACTGTAAACAAGCCTATGATGCAAGTGAAGCAGAAAAAGAGATACTTGGAATAAATCCACTTCAAAACTTAACTCTTTATAAACCGATTGGCTGCAACTCTTGCAATGCAGGATATAGCGGAAGAAAAGCTATACACGAGATAATGGTTATGGAAGACAATATAAAAAGAGCTATCAAAGAAGATGTAGATACAACACTTATAAAAGAAGAAGCTCTAAAAAATGGAATGAGCACGCTATTTAATGAATCAAGAGAGC
>NZ_JARIEF010000019.1 GCF_029266915.1 Tissierella sp.
TATAAATGCAAGCCGAAATTTACTAAAACTAGCAATATAATAAAAGATATATTGATTAGAGAGGTTGGTACAACCTTATTAGCCTAGGTAAACTTGGCACGTTGGTGCTATTGACTAGGAAGCCCCCCACTTCTCTAAGTGGAGGGTAGTTCACTTGGCTATATGAAACCTATAACAGCTGAAGACTTAGAAAAAGATAAGGATGGGGTCTATCACAATAGAAGCTTGCTTGGCAAGGCAGGACTTGAACAGGTATATGAAGAGAGTCTTCGGGCTAAAGACGGAAGAGAGATCTATATTTCAAAAATAAAAGATGGACAAGAAATAGAGAGAATCAGTCTGATTAAAACTCCTGCCAGCCATGGAGAAGATTTAAATTTAACAGTAGATCTGGAGCTTCAAAAGAAAATATACAGTCAAATGAATCCCGATGCAGGAGCTGCAACGGCAATTAATCCACAAACTGGACAAATTCTTGCCATGGTAAGTTCACCTTCTTATGATTCAAATCTATATACTAGCTATATAAGTAATTCTAAAAGAGATCAGTGGGAAGCTATGGATAAGAGTCCATTTCAAAATAGATTTAACAAGGCATACTCACCGGGATCAACCTTCAAGATCGTGACAGCGGGAATAGCCCTTGAGGTAGGGATGATAGATCCTTTAGAAGCTATGAATATAGAGGGGAAAAGCTGGCAGAAGGATAGCTCCTGGGGCGGATATAAGGTAAATAGAGTAAGTGAGAAGGTTTCAAGCGTAGATTTAAATAAAGCCTTTATATATTCAGATAATATATATTTTGCCAAAACAGCTCTTAAAATTGGAGATAAAAACTTCTTAGATGGAGCGCAGAAATTTGGTTTTGGAGAGGAACTTCCAATAAAATATCCATTTGAAGTTTCTCAAATCTCAAGTGAAAATAAGCTAGATAAAGAAATACTTCTTGCAGATACTGGATATGGTCAAGGTCAGGTGTTGATGAGTCCTCTTCATCTATCCATGGTTTATAGCAGCCTGGTTAATGGGGGCAATATGATGGAGCCAATTTTAGAAAAGAGCGAAACTTTCCAGCCTAAGATCTGGAAGGAAAATATTTTAGAGGAAAAAAATAGACTTACTATATTAAATTCCTTAGTCAATGTAATAGAAGATAAAGAAGGAACTGGTCATGACGCAAGAATAGAAGGCGTAGAGATAGCTGGAAAAACTGGAACAGCCGAGTTAAAACTAAGTCAGGACGATGAAGGACAGGATAATGGATGGTTTACAGCTATGGATACAGAAAACCCTAGTATAGTAATCTCTATGATGATAGAAAATGTTGAAGGCAGGGGCGGAAGTCATTACGTGGTTCCAAAGGTTAGAAATATACTGGATGATTATTTGAAAAGATAAAATATAAATATTATAAAAAATAATAGTAGCAAAATATAAAAATCTAGAGAATTTTAAAAATTTCAAACATAATTAAAAATCAGAAAGGATCATAAAGAATCAGAGATATATATTTCTGGTTTGATCCTGAGCAATAGGAGTGATAAGATGACAGTTAATTTTTCAGATTTTCTTCAGAGTATAATAGAAATTCCAACTCTTGCTATTATTGTTGTTTTGATGTTGGGAGTCATTCTAGTAAACGGATGGACTGATGCGCCTAATGCCATTGCAACCATGGTTTCTACCAGGGCTATGTCGGCTAAAAAATCTATTATACTAGCGGCAATATTTAACTTTTTAGGTGTTTTCATTATGACAGCTATCAATGCAACCGTTGCGACTACAGTTGCCAATCTAGTAGATTTTGGAGGAGATTCACACAAGGCTATAATTGCCCTATGTGCGGCTCTTTTTGCTATTATATTATGGGCTACGGCAGCCTGGTACTTTGGTATACCAACTAGCGAGAGTCATGCGCTTATAGCTGGTATTTCAGGAGCTGCGATTGCACTCCAAGGAGGCATAGGAGGCATTAACGGAGCTGAGTGGATAAAGGTTTTATATGGACTTTTCTTTTCAACCCTGCTGGGATTTGGATTAGGATACATTTTTACAAAGGGAATCCAAGTTATATTTCGAAAAGTTATAAGACAAAAAGCTGAAAAATTCTTTAAAAACGGACAAATTGCAGCGGGTGCAGGTATGGCTTTTATGCACGGAGCTCAAGACGGTCAGAAGTTTATGGGAATATTTATGCTCGGTATCTTTCTTGGACAAGGAAAGGGAGACGTTACAAACTTCGCTATACCAATATGGCTGATGATAATTTGTTCAATTGTGATGGCTCTAGGTACATCAATAGGAGGTTACAAGATAATCAAAACAGTTGGTATGGATATGGTAAAAATGGAAAAGTATCAAGGCTTTAGTGCAGATCTGGCCGGAGCAGTTAGTTTGCTTCTTTCTTCTCTACTAGGACTTCCTGTAAGTACAACTCATACTAAAACAACTGCTATAGTAGGTGTTGGAGTTGCAAACAGGGCGTCGAGCATCAATTGGTCAACTGTTAAGGAAATGGTCTGGGCCTGGGTGCTTACTTTTCCAGGATGCGGACTAGTTGGATATTTAATGGCTCTGTTATTTATGAGAATATTTTAAGGGGTGATGGTATGTTTGATATGTTTAAAAACAAGAATAAAGAAGAATTTAATTATTTCAGTTCTTTTGAAGAAATTTCTATTCTTATAATGAAAACTTCCGATATGTTGGCTGAAAACCTTGCAGCCTATAAGCTGGATTCATTAGAAGGAAAGTTGAAAGAGATACATGAAGTTGAACGCAAGGCTGATGGTAAGAAAGAAGATATGATGAAATACTTGTATAAAGACTTTCTTCCTCCTATAGAGAGAGAAGATATAATTCAAATGGCTCACTCACTCGATACCGTTTTAGATAATATTGAAGATATATTGATTCAGATGGATATCTATCAGATAGAGTCAGTAGAAGAAGATATGCTTGAGTTGATGGACTTAATAGATAGGGCAGCTAAAGAGCTCTTAGAAGCTGTTAGAGAACTTGCAAATTTTAAAAACCCTAAAAAACTCCTTGCCAGAACTCAGCAAATAAGCAAGATAGAAGACCAAGGCGATACTATTTATCAAAGAGCTATTAAAAATCTTCATTTGGAGAAATCAGGTTTTTATAAGAGTTATAGATATTCTAAAATCTATGATGCTTTTGAAGTGAGTCTTGATTCATTTGAAGACCTGTCAAATGTCATAGAAGCTGTAATATTAAAAAACACTTAAGATTAAGATAGATGATAGGTATGTAATATACAAATAAAATCTCTAAGAGGGGGAAGGTATATGGCTGGTTTTATTAGGAAGCATAAAAAACTTATTGCATTTTTTCTTCTTATTTTAATTATATTACTGCCTATTTATTTAAAAGTTTTTTTTACAAAGGGTATAGTTTATGACGATGTTTTTTTGGTTAAATCAGAAACTTCAGAAGGGATGAGTTTTAAAGGCAAATCATACTGGGGGGACATAGAACTTCTGGTTAAGGGAGATTATTCAAAGGAAGAAGAGGTAGAGGTAAGATATAAGCTGCCGAATGATATAAACAAGATATTTACTGTAGAATTTTCCAAAACTGAATACTCTAATGAATATATGGTAAATATTTTAGACCAAGATAAAACCAGCATATTCAAAGGTGCTTATTCTTATAATAGTGAATTGAGTTATCTATTTAATGAAGAGGAAGATTTGATCTTTGAGGATTTTAAGATCTATGATGGTGATATGCAGGATTATAATTCACCTTACAATGAAGATTATGAAATAAGTCCATATGCTATTGTAAACTTAGCTGCTTTAGGAGATGTAGAGATAAAAGGAGATATAAGCTTACTTTTAATGGCCATATTAATTCTTATAATCACTGCCATAGATATAAAATATCCTCTTCTTTTCTTTAGGTGGAGTACATTTTTATCAGTTAAAAATGCAGAGCCTTCCGAGTTCTATTTAGCTATGCAGGCCTTAAGCTGGGTATTGTATCCTATTATAGCATTAGGGATGATTATAATAGCAATATTGGATTAGAAAGAAGGAAAACTTTTTGATTTTTAAAATTTATAAATTTCAAAAAGAAAATTTGTGAATTTACTCATGATATGTTCAGTTAGATTATAAGTAATATAAAGAACTAGATAGAAGAAAATAAAAAATAAATAAAATGCTTCGCAGTAGTTTTAAGTGATCTCCATTAGAGGTTCTAAAGGGAGACAAAGCTTACAAGATTCTTGAAAGCTATTAGTTATTTAGAATAGAAAATTTCAGAAAGTTGTTAGAGCTTGGAAGACGCTTTAGCAGGTCATTTGGAAGATTGTAATCAAATTAAGTTTAGTAAAAAAAAGCAGCTGATAGATGGATTTAAAACCCACCTATCAGCTGCTTTTTATATAGAGTAGTTAATTTATTATACTTTCAAACTAACACAAATAGCTGCTTTATAAATTAAAAGAGAAACTTTTATCTCTAATAAAATAATCTGTTTCTTTTTCTTAGTTTTTTTCTTTTTCTAAAAAATACGATAAGTGTGATAAGAACTATAATTACAAAGGCCAGGATACCTATTATAGCTATACTTATCTTGTTTGGATTTTCTAGTCTGGCTTTTATAGTTTTATCATTGTTAACTATTTTAAGACCTTGCTTTTGTGCATATGATTCATCTATAGTAGGCAAACCATCTTTTTCGGGAAAAGATCGCAGAAACTGAGTAAGTGCAACCCACTCCTTGAGCTCTTCCTCATTATCATAAATTATTCTATCTTCAAAGTTTTCTACTTCCTGTCCGTCCTTGTCTTTTGGAACTATAGTTAGAAGTCCCTTGGACTGATCTCCGACAATATTAAGCATCTGAGCTGTATAGAGATTTGCAACTACCCTGTATAGAGTATCATCTTCTAGCTCTTTTTCGCCTGTTTCAGTCAGAAGAGATATATCGGTAAGCTTATTAAATATTACCCTATTTGGATTAAAGGAATACTTTAAACCTTCCATGTAGAGCTGAGCGGAAGTCATAAGAGGCTGAATTGATGCATCAACTTCTGCTGCTGTTTTAAGTTCTTTGCCAGTTAGATAAACATCTATTAAAGGATAGCCTGATATCTTATCTTTTCCGATACCTAGAGGTGAAACCTTAAATATATCTCTGACAGTTATATCACCTTTAGTAAATGAATCTCTTATAACTCCGGAAGGTACAACAGCTACATCTATTGGCTCATAGTTTTCGCCTTCAGCTTTTTTAACAGCATACTTATAAGCAGCTCCTATTAAGTGTCCTAGAGGTTCTTCTTCCTGAATATCTCCTATTTTCAATGAAGGAGTAAAATTAAAGGGAGATCTTGCTATTACCTCATCATATTTCAAATCAAATCTATCTAAATATTCATTTTCTACATCTATTTTAAAATTTTCTATAGTAGCTTCTATTTCAGTATTTGCTTGATACCTATCATCGATAGGTTTAATCTTGTAATCTTTTAGTTTCCATACTTTTTGATCTTTTACTATCTCCATAAGACCAAGGTTTTCTCCATATCTGCCCGAAGATGCTATTATGGTAGAACCTATTATAATGGGCTCTGAGAGCTCAGTATGGCTGTGGCCGGATATTATAATATCTATTTCAGGTACATCCTTAGCCAGAAGTTCATCTTCACTTTTTCCTCGTTTTCCATCAGTACCGGCGTGCGAAAGAGCTACTATAAGATCTACATTCTCTTCGTTTTTAAGAATACCAACAACTCGTTTTGATTCTTCAATCATGCTCTGAAAAGTAACTTCCGCCATAGGAGCATTTGAATCAGCCTCTTCTCCCATAAGTCCTAGAATACCTATCTTGATTCCTTTTTTCTCTATTACTGCGTAGTCCTTAACTCCAAACTTATCAAAAGTTTCTTCTAAATCTTGTAGCCCTTGATTTGAATCTTCTTCTGGAAACTGGGTGTTGGATGCTACTATCAAAGGCAATCTTTCACCTGAGTCTAAAGCGCTCAAAAGGCTCTGTGATAAACCTTGTGGTCTAAAGTCATATTCGTGATTGCCAAAAGTTACTGCGTCGTAACCCATCCTGCCCATGAGCCTTAGAGCGGGAGAATGAGTTGTATATATGGTCTGATAAAGTGTCCCCATAGAATAATCGCCCGCATCAACTAAAAGCAGATCCTTATCCTTTTCTCTCTCTTTTTCTATGGCTGAGTAGAGTCTTGAAAAACCTCCTCGTGATTCTACTTTTCCATCTACTTCCATATTAAAGCTTTCCAAGTTATCATGCATATCATGAGTGAAAGCTATTGTTATACTTTCATTTTTTTCTGCAAGAGCTGGAAATATAATGGATGATACTAGTAAAAACAATAATAAATATCTTAACATTTTTTTCATACAATCCTCCTATACTCTTATTAGATATAGATTATATCACATCTAAAGCTATTAGTGTAGAGACTAAGTTACTATATATTTATATTGACAAAAGCTACACAAGGATGTATAGTTAGTTACACAAGCAACTAACTAATTAAGTTAAAATTAAAAAATAATGAAGAAGGAAACTAAAATTATAAATATATAGAGAGGAGGAAATTATTTGCTTAATTTAGATTCTGAGAAGTCCATATATATACAGATTGCAGAAATAATAGAAAATGATATATTAACTGGGAACCTAGTAGAAGAAGAGCAGGCTCCTTCAACCAATGAATTTGCAAAGATCTATAATATAAATCCTTCAACAGCTAGAAAAGGATTAAATATATTAGTAGATGAAGAAATTTTATATAAAAAGCGAGGTATTGGAATGTTTGTAACCGCTGATGGTAAAAAGAAAATATTAAAAAAGAGGCAGGCGAGTTTTTTTAAAGAAAGACTTCCAGATATAATCAAGGAAGCTCAAAGGCTTGAAATAGATCATGAAAAAATAATAGATTATATAAAAAATATGGAGGAGGAGCATAATGATTAAAATAGAGAACTTAAGTAAGGCATATGGATCTACCCAGGTATTAAGGGATATTAATTTAGAATTAGAAGAAGGCAAGATATATGGGCTATTAGGTAGAAATGGAGTAGGTAAGACTACCTTCTTAAATATAATATCAAATTTAATAGTAGGTGATAGTGGGAGGGTTACTTTTAATGGAGAGGATGTATATGAAAACTCTAAAGCCCTAGAGAATATAGCCATAGTAAAAGAGGATGGATTTGGAATAGGAGATATAAAAGTTAGAGAGCTATTTAAATCAGCTAGAATAGTATATAAAAACTGGGATGAAGAATATGCAAAAATATTGATCAAAGAATTTAAATTAGATATTAAAAAGAATTATAGTAAATTGTCACGAGGAAATAAAACTATAGTAGGTCTTATTATAGGCTTAGCATCAAGAGCTCCTTTAACACTCTTTGATGAACCTTCTTTAGGACTCGATGCAGCCTTTAGGTATAAATTTTATAATCTATTGCTAGAAGATGCAGAAACTAATCCAAGAACAGTTATAATATCAACACATCTAATAGACGAAGTTACCAATCTTTTTGAAGAGGTAATAATATTAAAAGATGAAGAGGTATATTTAAAAGAAGAAGTAGAAAAGTTGATGGAAGATGCATATTTCTTAAGTGGTAAGCTAGAAAATATGAAGAAAGTTATAGCGAGTAAAAGAGTAATAAGCAAAGAAGAGTTTGGAACGATAAATATAGTAGGTATATTTGATAGTTTATCCAAGGAAGAAAAAGATCTTTTGAAAGAAAATGCTATAGAAATAAGCGCTATACCACTTCAAAAGTTATTTGTACTATTAACCCAAGACGAGTTAGAGGAGGTAAGATAGATGGAAAGTTTAAAAAGATCTTTAAAATATCAATTTAGAGAAACCAAAGGATTTTTACTAGGATTTTGGGGAACTGTTATTTTAGTTGATATATTATTTTATATCTTAAACAGTTTATCATCTAATCGATTTATAGATTTTAGTTCAAATGGTGGATCTATAAACTTTAGCATAGGTTTTAGTCTAGGCAATACTGGAAGTAGTGATCCTCTTTCAGTTGTTGGTGTAAATTTCCTGATAATAGCTATAAGCATGATAGTATATAATTATAAGAGAAACTATGAAAGATTTCCATTGGCACTTTCCTTAGGAATGACTAGAAGAGACTATTTTCTTTCTTTTTTAATGGATAATATATTTATGGCTTTTATGATGGCGGGCATACAGGGTCTTTTATTGAAAATTGATCCAATATTAATGGAATTGGTAGGAAAAGAAGCTCTTTACGAATTTGTTAATTTTAATCTTAAAACTGATAATGTCTTATATATAATCTTGACTTTATTTATTCTATTTTTAATTGTTATAAGTAGCTTTAACCTATTAGCAAGCTTAAACTATAAGTTTGGATCTAAACTCTGGATAGTTATAGTGGCCTTTAATATACTTGTAACAGCATTTAGAATAAATATATTTGATAAGATATTTGAATGGATAGGAAGGATAACAGTAACGAGATTTGGGTTGTTTGAGATAGTAGCGATATTAGGAAGTATAGCTCTAATTTATGCTTTAAACTACTTTGTGACTATAAAAACTAATATAAAGGAAAAGGCTATATAAGAAGTATTTTTCAAGTAAGTTCATAGTTATAGCAAAGCTTGTTGCACTATTATAAGCTCATATGATTAATAGTCTCTTATGAAATGGGTATCATATACTTAAATAGTTAAAAGGAAAATGAAAGGAGAAGATATTATGAAAATTATAGTATTTTTAGCAGATGGGTTTGAAGAGGTTGAAGCTTTAACCGTTGTGGACTATCTAAGGAGAGTTGATATAGAAGTAGATATGGTCTCTATAACAGATAAAATAGAGGTTAAAGGTGCTCATGCAATAGAAGTTATAAGTGATAAGCTCTTAAAGGATTTAGATATAAAAGATTACCAGGGGCTGGTTATACCAGGGGGACTTCCAGGCGCTAGCAATCTTCAAGCCAGCCAAGGAGTTGTAGATTTTGTAAAAGATATGAACCAAAGACAAGCACTTATAGCCGCTATTTGCGCAGGACCTATAGTTCTTCAAGAAGCGGGAGTGATAAAGGATAAAAACTTTACATGCTATCCAGGATTTGAAGAAAAGATAAAGGATGGAAATCATAAGGAAGAAAATGTAGTAGTTGATGGCAATATTATAACATCAAGAGGCCCGGCTCTGGCAGTTGATTTTACCTTAGAGATAGTAAACTATCTGCTTGGAAGCGAAAAAAGAGATGAACTTAAAAAAGATATACTATATAAATAATAATTCCTTAAGATGGGCTCGATGCATCTTAAAAAGAGTGCTAAGGAGGATGCCAATGGTTAAAGTTAAAATTAAAGATAGGATAATAGATTGTAATATAAATTATGGTTCAGGTAAAAAAATCTCTATAAATATAGATGGAGTTGGTTTCATAAGCGTTAAAGCTCCCAAGGGAATAGATCAAGAAGAGCTGATTAAGAGTATCGCAGCCCATGGAAAGTGGATAAGAGATAGACTTGACGCTATAGAAGAGCTTAAAGAAAGAGGCAAACCAAGAGAATATGATCAAGAGGGTAAGTTTCTTCATCTAGGCAAGGAGTTTTACCTGCAGGAATTGATAAATGTAGATGGATTGAGTGAAGAAGAATTAAAGATTGATTTAAAAAAATTCTATTTTGCAAGCGTAAAGGAGATAATAGAAGATAGAATAAAGATCTATCAAAAGGAACTTGGAGTAAAGGCCAAGGGATTTGAAATTGAAGAGTCGACTAAAAGATGGGGAAGCTGCAGTTCTAAAAAGTATTTAACCTTTAATTACAGACTTGCAATGGCTCCTATAGAAGTTATAGACTATATAATAGTTCATGAACTTTGCCACTTAAGCCACATGAACCATGATAGATCCTTTTGGAGACTAGTTGGCAGCCTAGTTCGGGATTATAAAAGAAGCGAAGAATATTTAATGCGGTATGGAAGATTTATGGAGTTTTAAAAATGATACAAAGAAAGATGGCAAGAAATATAAGGGGGAAGGTAAATGACAAAAAGGATACTAGATTTATCAGCATCAGATGTTAGAGCCATGAAAAAAGAAGATATACTAGCAAGCATAAGAGCAGCGGAGGGAAGAACTATAGTAAGTGAGGTAATATCTGTGGTTCAGCCTATCTTGCTGGATATTTCAAATGCGGAACTTGCATCTTCTTTTGGAGCAGATATTATCCTACTTAATATGTATGATGCAGAAGAACCACTTGTAGAAGGACTTCCCCATCCAAGGGACAATCCTCTAGAAGAACTAAAAAAACTAACCGGTAGAATCATAGGAGTAAATCTTGAACCAGTAGATAAAGAAGAGAAGACATCCGAGGAAAAGATTAAAATCAGCCCTGGAAGATTGGGAACTCTTAAAAATATAGAAAAAATAGTAAATCAAGGGGCCGACATGGTTGTTTTTACTGGTAATCCTAAAACAGGGGTTACAAATTCAGAAATCATTAACTCTATAAAAACATCTAAGGAAAGTTTTGGAGATAGATTAGTTATAATGGCCGGAAAGATGCATTCTTCAGGAAGTCTTAATGAGATTGGAAGTAATCTCATCGGAACTGATACTATAAGAAGCTTTATCCTCGCTGGAGCTGATATTATACTGCTGCCAGCTCCGGGAACAGTACCTGGAATGACAACTGAATATGTAAGAGAACTGGTAGAGTATGTTCACTCTAAAGGAAGACTTACAATGACTTCAATTGGAACATCTCAAGAAGGCTCAGACGAGTCGACCATTAAAAGCATAGCGCTCTATAGCAAGATGGCAGGAACAGATATGCACCATCTTGGAGACTCCGGTATGACTACTGGCATAGCTAATCCAGAGAATATAATGATCTATTCAATAGCCGTTAAAGGCAAGAGACACACCTACAGAAGAATGGCTAGATCAGTTAATAGGTAACTTATTTAAAATTAAATTTATATTTTTATTGTAAAGGTAAATTTTGTAAGCTCGGCAAGTACCTTATGAATAAATCATTAAAATAATCTTAAGCAGCTGGAAAATTAAATTTCTGGCTGCTTTTTAAATCATATGATGGAAAATGGGTATAGTTAAACTAGGTGATTTATTATTTTCCAATACTTAAAATTAAAAGTTGTTAAAAGGATCAACATATGAGAAATAAAAAATAAAAAGTAAAATATAAGATTAGTTGAAGCTGAAAATTAAAATAAAGATTATAATAGAATCAATATAAAGGATGGGATGGAATGGACTCGGACAGTTTTATAAAACAATTGATATTGATATTTTTCTTGACACTTTTAAATGCTTTTTTTGCAGCATCTGAGATGGCCATAGTATCTGTAAATAAAAAGAAAATAAAAATCAAGGCGGATAAGGGAGATAAAAAAGCAAAGATGCTTCTGAAGATATTAAAGGAACCTTCAAGATTTCTATCAACCATACAAGTAGGTATAACATTTGCCGGATTCTTCTCATCTGCTTCTGCAGCAGTAGGTATATCAGATGATCTAGGTCAGGTATTGACCAACCGGGGAATTCCTTTTGGAAAAGATATAGCTTTTATAGGGGTAACACTTCTGCTTTCCTATATAATACTCGTCTTTGGAGAACTTGTTCCAAAGAGAATAGCTCTTCAAGATGCAGAGCGGTTTTCTATGATAGCTATAAAACCTATAAATTTATTTGCTAAGATTATGAAACCCTTTGTAGTTTTTCTATCTTTTTCTACCAATACTCTGGTAAGACTCTTTGGATTTAGCACTAAGGGTGTTGAGGAAAAAGTAACTCTGGAAGAGATTAAATCTTTGGTTCACGTTGGACAGGAACAAGGAGTTATAAATCCAAGTGAACGTGAAATGATAGATAGTGTTATAACTTTTGACGATAAGGTTGCAAAAGAGATAATGACTGACCGAACTGAAGTTATAATGGTAGATACAGAGGATTCAGACAACAGGACACTTGATATTATGTTAAATCTCCAGCACTCTAGAGTTCCGGTATATAAAGAAAGCAGAGATAATATAGTGGGTATACTTTATTTAAAAGATTATCTGCTCCATGCTTACAAAGCAGGATTTGAAAATGTAGATGTAGTTAGCATTATGAGAAGTCCCTACTTTGTACCTGAATATAAGAATATAAATGATCTTTTTTTAGAACTTCAGAAAACTAGAAACCATTTTGCTATACTTATAGATGAGTATGGAGGATTTTCTGGAATAGTTACTATGGAAGACCTCATAGAGGAAATAGTAGGTGAGATCGAGGACGAGTATGACAGTGATGATCCTGAAATAAAAGAAATAAGAAAAAATGTCTACTATACTAGAGGCAGCATACCTATAAAAGATTTAAACAATAAGTTAAATTTAAAGATAGATGAAGATTTGGACTACTATGATAGTTTGGGAGGCTTTCTTATATACACTATGGGTCATATACCAGTTGCGGGAGAGGAAAATATAATAAGAGAGGGAAATATAGAATTTAAAATAGAAAAAATAAGGAAAAGAAAGATTGAAAATGTTATGATAACAATATTAGACAAGGAGGATGAATAAGATGAAATTTTGCTGGGCAACTATTCGCATAAAAGATTTGGATAGATCATTAGAGTTTTATAAAGAAATTGTAGGTCTAGAGATAAGCCAAAGGATGGATATGGGTGAAGGAAAGACCATAGTATTTCTAGGTCCTGGTGAGACAAAGCTTGAAATGATCTATAATAAAGAATATAAGGATATAGATTTCGGAGACAGTATAAGTCTTGGATTTGAAGTAGATTCTGTAGATGAGAAAATAGAGTTTATTAAAAGTAAAGGCTTAAAGATCCACAGCGGACCATTTAGTCCGGTTCCAAGTACAAAGTTTTTCTATGTTTTAGACCCAAATGGTCTTAAAATTCAGTTTGTAGAAAATATAAAATAGCTAGAGATTTTAGCCCAAAAAAACCCTTATAAAGATTATAGGGGTTTTTTGCTGTAAAAAGATATATAATAGATACATAGAGATTAAAAGCTTAGATGCTTAGGAGGTAAAATGTGGAAGAGAAAAAGAATAACTTAGAGAGCCCGGAAAACTCTGTTTTAAAAGAAAAGATTTCCACTGAGCATAATATTGATATTGGGATATTGAAATATGTAAATATCCTAAAAGAAACAGGATATAGCGTTGATTCAGTTCCAGAGAAGGGCTTTGAAATAACATCAATTCCAGATAAATTGATTCTGGAAGAAATTGATAGAGCTCTAAGTACTAAGTTTATAGGAAGAAATATATATCACTATTATTCTATAGAATCTACAAATACCAGGGCCAAGGAAGTAGCTATAGAAGATAAGGAAGGAACTCTGGTCATGGCCGAGGAGCAAACTGCCGGTAAGGGAAGACTGGATAAGAAATGGCTCTCACCACTTGGAAAAGGAATATGGATAAGTGTGGTATTAAAACCCAATATAAATCCTATGAAACTATCTCCCATAGCATTACTTGGCGCGGCGGCTATCTATAAGGCTTTAAAAAATATGGGAGTAGACAGCCAGATAAAATGGCCTAATGATATAATAATAAAGGGTAAAAAGGTTGCCGGTATCCTTACAGAATCCAATGTAGAGCTCAATATGATAAAATATGTTGTAATGGGGATAGGAATAAACGTAAATTTAGACCCAGAGGATATACCAGAAGAATTAAGGAATAAGGCTACATCTATAAAGATTGAAGAAAAAAGGTCAATTTATAGACGGGATCTGCTTGTAAATCTCTTGGATGAACTTGAAAAGCTATATTTAGACTTTAAAGTTAAGGGAGACATTTCAGCTGTTATAGAGATATGCAGGGATAACTCGGCAACTATCGGGAAAAAAGTTAAGGTAACCAGAGGCGGAAGAGAAAAAATAGGAACAGCTATAGATATCAATGAAAATGGAGAAGTTATAGTAGAATTTACTGATGGGCAAGTAGAAGCTATATTTTCAGGAGAGGTTGCTGTTATAGGACTGGATGGCTATATATAGGAGTTGAAGTAAATATTTTGTGTATTATGATAGGATAAATTGATCAGAGAATAAACTAGAATGCTTTTGCAGAAGGAGACAAAATGGAAATTAAGCTTATAAATAGCAAGAGAGATAGGAAAAAATTTATCGACTTTTATAGAAAGCAATATAGAAAAAATACTAGGACTAGAGATTCTTTATCAAGAAGCTTGGAGAAAATAGTAAATAAAAAAGCAAAGCTTTGCGACTCAGTTTATTTAGAAGCTATAGCAATAACAGAAGATGAGGAAATTATAATGAGTGCAATACTGGCTCAGGCGGATAGGATGAGCGATGTCTTACAAATTGCCTTCTTTGAATCAAGCAGCTATTCTCCGGCAGCCTTTAAGCTTTTGCTCGATAGAGCTTATTATTTAGCTGGAGAAAGAGGAGCCACTAAGATATCAGCTTCTCTTAATCTACATGTAAACTATGGACTGGGTTTTTTGCATAGTGATTATGATAAGGATCAGAGTTTTGGGATGCCCTATAATCCTGAATTTTATCATAATTATTTTGAAAACCATAATTTCTTGGCTATCGATCTTATAAGTTATAAGAAGAAGATGGATGGGATGAATAATCTTATTAGTGACCGCTTAAAGAGCAGACTGGATAAGAGATATAGGGTTAGAACTATAGATTTTAAACGGTTTGAAGAAGAGATAAATCTCTATACTGATATAAACAATCAATCTTTTAAAGAGCATTTATTTTATTATAGAAGAGATCAAGCTGAAGACCTAGAACTTTTTAAAGATCTAAAACTTTTATTAAAGGAAGAAAATCTTTTGTTTGTAGAGAAAGACGGACAAGCAGTTGGATTTATGCTTTGGTATCCTGATTTTAATCAATTGATTAAAAAGGGAAAGAGCATAGGGCTTGAAACACTTATCAAGAACAAGCTTTTCTCTAAAAAGATAGACTGCTTTAAGATAGTAGAGATAGGTGTTATTCCAAGCGAGAGAGATCGTGGTGCTATACTGGCTCTCTTTGAAGCCTGCTTTCAAAGAGTAAAGGGTAGATTTGAAAACTTTGAATCAAGCTGGATTCTAGATGAAAATAATAAGTCTAAAGCTTTTGGAATAAAATGGTCAGATGCCCAGTCGAAAAAATATAGAGCATATATAAAGGAACTCCAACAATGACAAGCTATAGAACTATAAAACAAGATTATGAAGCTTATGAATATAGAGATTTAGATGGAGAAATTAAAAGCGTAAACAGGGAATGGATTGAGCTTTTAAAGTTACTGGAGAGGATAAATCCATGTTCTCAGAGTTATGAGCTAGCTGATGATTGTTTGATAGTTTCCTATAAATTTAAACTAAACATCCTTAACTTTAAAGGATGCTTGCCCTTGAGGCTAAAGATGGAAGTTATAGGGCTTCCCATATCGATCTCCCATCAGGGCTATTTTGGAGACTCACATATGGTTAAAAATCTGGTTGAAGGGAGAAAAGGACTAAAGCTTATCCTCAATTCAGATAGTAAATTTGAAAATGGAGGAGCTACCTTATCTAGTTTTATATTTCTTAATAGATTTAAAAGTTTTGATGATTATATCTTTTCTCTGAGGAGCTCCTACAGACGAAGGATTAACAAAGCTCTTAAAGCAGGAAAGGATATAGCTATAAAGAAGATAGATAATAAAGACTTCACAAAGGAGCATTATAATCTTTATCTCAGCATCATGAGGAGAACAAAAGATCCTTTAGAAACTCTTGATATAGAATTTTTCAAAAGATATAAGAGCGAGATTTATGAATTTATAGATAGACCAAGCGGAAGGTTAGTAGGTTTTATTCAGCTAAAACAAATAGATCAAGAGCTGCTCTTTTTATTTGGAGGCTTCCATAAAGAAGATAATAAAGACAATGATCTCTACTATAATATGCTGCTTAAGATCATTAGAATTGGAATAGAAAGAAAGGTTAAAACTATAGAGTTTGGTCAAACTGCAGAAGAAACCAAGCTCAAAATAGGATGCAAGGAGAAGAAAAAATACCTTTATATCCATCATAGCAATAGGTTGATAAATTTTTTTCTTAAATCTTTAGTTCCAAGATTTTCTTATAAATTCTATCCTAAAGAGCACAAGGTATTTAAAGACTAAAATTGCTAGGGGTGAGAGCGATGATTGTATTTTTAAAGAAAGTAAGAGCAAGCACTATATTTTCTAAATTTGAACCCGTAAAAGTAGAGGCTTTAGAGTTAGAATATTTAAAAACACTGCTAGATAGTATAGATGTAGAAAGTTATATAATAGATGATCTTTTTTCTATAAACTCTAAAATGAAAATAGAGCCAGATCTAGTAGTTTTAACTGGCTACAATGTTAGCGAAGGCGAGATCTTAAAACAGGCAGGAAACTTTAAACAAAGATTTAAAGGGGTTAAGATTATAGTCGGCGGAGTACATATACAAAAAAACACCCAAGACTTTCATGATATAAATGTAGATTATGTTTATCATGGTCATGGATTAGATAGCTTTAAAAATTTGATAGAAAAAATCCGTAATGGAGAAGCTATTGAAGATATGCCCGGAGTAGATATAAATACATACAGAGAAGATAATAGGAAAAGGTCGACTAAAACCTGGTCTATAGGACCAAGAGAGTCCATAAGCTGCCATGAGAACTATAAAGCAGATAGAAGTTATTTCCGAGAGATAATCGATAGGACCAGATACTTAGAAAAAAAGAGAGTAGCTCTTATAAAGGGAAGTGTGGGATGCCACTATAAATGTTCTTACTGCTACTGCAAGGAAGTAAATGAGGGGCACTATATAGCGGCTGACTATAATCTTATGAAGAAAGAGATAGAGGAGATAGATGCAGATTATTTCTGGATAGTTGATGATGTACTGGTTTCAGACAGGAAACAAGCGCTGAGCTTCATAGAAGTTTTTAAAGATCTCAGGGATAAGAAGATGATTATATATTTAAGGGCAGATTTTATTTTAAAAAATATAGATCTATTGCAAGAGCTTAGATCTATAGGAATAGCAGAAGTTATAGTGGGTTTTGAATCTACTGACAATAAAGAACTTAAAAGATATGAAAAAACAACTAATGCGCTTGATTATCCTAAAGTTATAGTTTCTTTAAAAGAAGCTGGGATAGATCTTACTGCCTTATTTATGGTAAATCCAGATTGGGGACCGGAAGAATTTAAGACTCTAAATAAGTTTATAAGTAATAATAAGCTAGAAGTCTTTACCCTATCTATTTTAACTCCCATAAAGGGGACTAAAACATTTAAGCAGTTTAAGGAGCAGTTAACAACTGATGATCCTAGAAAGTTTGATTTTTTACATCTGGTTCTTCCTTCTAAGATGCCCAAGCTGATGTTTTATTCTTACTTTTACCTGACACATTTAAAGCTACTCAAGTCAAAAAGAATCTGGAAATATATCCTTAGAAAGTAGGCGAGCGAATGAAAGAGAAAATATGGGATTTTTGGGCAAAAAGATACGATAGGCTTTGGGTACAAAAATACTCGCTAAGGCCAACCAGAGAACTTATCATAAAACTTATAGAACAAGACTATAAAAAAGATAGGGCTATAGAAGTTTTAGATCTAGGATGCGGACCTGGTGAATTGATTTATGGTCTAAATAAGGCTTTTAATAACTTTACAATAACTGGGCTGGATCTTTCAAGAGAGATGATCCAAGTTTCAAAAGAACGTAATCCATCTGTTAATCATATTCAAATGGATGCTAAAGACCTAGATAGTCTAGAAGATAAATTTGAAATAATAATATCTACCCATTCAATTCCCTACTATAAGGACCTGGATAAGCTGATGGAAGATTTAAAAAACCTGCTTGAAGATGAAGGCCGGATATATATGGCTTTTGCAAGTGGAAACTCTTTTTATGATAAGTTGGCGCTTTCCTTTGTAAAGCTTACAACCGGTCCGGCTTCTTACCCTTCAGATAAGAGATTTAAAGAATTGATAGAAGGGAGCTTTAAGGCAGAGAGTTTAAATATTATAAAAGAAAGGCAGTTTATGCCAAGGATAGCCCTATATAAACTAGAAAAGGTGATCAGATGAAAGTCCTGCTTGTAAGACCTAAACCTCATAAAGAAACTATTGGGCTCCAGCATGTCATGGTATGCGAGCCTTTAGAGCTACAATATCTTGCGGCCAATATACCAGATGGGATAAAAAATCATATAGAAGTTAAAATCATAGATATGATTCTGGAAAAAAAAGAGTACATAGAAATACTAAAGCAAGAAAAACCAGACTTTATAGTTTTTACAGGCTATATAACCCATGTAGGAGTTATAAAAGACTTGGCCAAAAAATCTAAAGAGGCCATAGAAGGAGTAAGAACTGGTGTTGGCGGAGTACACGCCGAGGTCCTGCCTGAAGATTTCCAGTCTCCATATATAGATTTTGTCTATAGTAAAAATGGAATAGATGGATTTAACCTTACTCTGGAGAGCTTATTAAAGGGGCAGGATAGAGATTATATAAGAGATGAACTTTTAAATTCTGGGCCGAAAAAGACTGTTTTTAACTATAAGCATCCAGACAGACAAGTAGTGGGGAGATACAGAGATAAATACTACTATATGTTTCATAATCCTTGTGCTCTTATAAAAACTTCTTATGGATGTCCCTTTGACTGCAGTTTTTGTTTTTGTAAGGAAATAACAGACAGACAGTACTTTACCAGACCCATGGAAGATGTAATGGATGAACTAGAGAGCCTCTCTGAAGAAGAAATCTATATAGTAGATGATGATTTTCTCTTTAGCGTAAGCCGTTTAAAGAGTTTTATAGAGGCTATAAAGACCAGAGGAATCCGGAAAAAGTTTTTAGTTTATGGTAGAGCAGACTTTATAGTGAATAATATTGAAATCTTAAAAGAACTTAAGGAAGTAGGACTTCAAGCAGTTATAGTTGGTATAGAGTCCTTAAGAGAAAAAGATTTAAAGGAGTATAGGAAGAAAACCAGCATAGATATAAATGAAAAGTGTATAAACATCCTAAAGGCATTGGATATAGAACTCTATGCAACCCTTATAATTCCCCTGGATTTCAGCAAGAGAGACTTTAAGGATTTATCATCTTGGCTTAGAGGACTTGATGTTAAATTTGTAAATCTTCAACCTTTAACACCACTTCCAGGAACTGATATATTTGAAAACTATCTGGAAAATCTAATAGTAAAGCGGGAAGACTACCATCTATGGGATATGGCGCATGTGGTCTTAAGGCCGGAGCATATGAGTATAAGAAAGTTTTACCTCCAGCTCTTGATAGCTTACTACAGAGTTGTTATGAGGCCTAAGCATTTGGTAACTCTTATAAGAAAGTATGGGCTAAAGCCCAATCTTAAGATGCTGTCGGGAAGCAGTTTTGTGAGTTTCCAATATATCAAAAAGATTGTGAGGGGTTAAAATGAAAAAGAAAAAGATATTGCTCATTCAGCCCAGTCCCTATGATCAAAATCATAAGCCTATAAAAAAGAAAAAACTGTATTTTGTAGGACTAGGCATGCCTCTGCTTGCCGCCATGATGCCAGAAAGCTGGGAGAGTGAAATAATTCTAGAGATAATAGAAGATGTACCCATGGATACAGATGCTGATATCATAGGAATCAGCACTATGGGCCATGGAGTTCTTAGAAGTATAGATCTGGCTAAGGAATTTAGACGAAGAGGCAAGACTGTAATACTAGGTGGATATATGGCCAGTATAATGCCGGAAGAAGCTTTAAAATACTGCGACTCACTAGTTGTAGGAGATGCAGAACTTGTATGGGATGATCTTTTGAAAGATTTTGAAGAAGGAAACTTAAAAAAACGCTATGAAAAAGAGTTAAAAGGAGGAGTTCTATCTACTCCTCTTCCTAGATTTGACCTTATAGTAGATAAAAGTATAGGGGACTTTCTTCCAGTTCAAGCTGGCCGGGGATGCCCTAACACATGCAGTTTTTGTTCGGTAGCCTGCCTCTATGAGGGAAGATATATAAAGAAAGACTTGGAAGAAGTTATAAGAGATATAGAGCAGATAAAAGATCTGGGCTTTAAAAAGATCCTCTTGCTGGATGATAATATATTTTCAGATAGGGTTTATTTGGGCCAATTATTAGAGGCCATGAAAAGAATGGGTATGGAGTGGATGAGCCAATGCGACATCCGAATAGGTGAAGAAGATGAACTCTTACGGAGTTTAAAGGAGAGCGGATGTACATCTCTTAGCTTTGGATTAGAGAGTATTTCCAAAGAGAGTCTTATTGGGATGAATAAAGGCTGGGCAGACCCCCAGGAATACACCAGATTGATTACAAACATTCAATCCTATGGAATAGACGTATCTACTGAAATGGTTGTAGGAGGCGAAGGAGACACTCTAGAATCTATAAGAGCTACAAAAGATTTTATAGAAGAAAATAAAATATCAGTACCAAGATTTTATATCTTAACTCCTTTTCCTGGAACTCGCTTCTTTAAACAGATTAAAAAGCAGGGAAGATTTGTAAACCATGATATCTATTCTTTTGATGGAACTCAGGCAGTTTATACACCGGCTAATATGACGGCTGAACAATTAACTAAGAGCTATTGGGATCTCTATAGATCTCTCTTTACTATTAAATCTATCTTTAAAAGAAATGTTTTACGCAAAGAGTTCTTAAAGAATCCAGGGAAATATTTATTTTATATCGGAGTAAATCTTTACTACAGATATCAGATACAGCAGATGATAACACCAAATATATTTTAGACATAGGTGATAGGATGAAAGTACTTTTAGTAAGACCGCCAAGAATAAAACAAGCTATAACCCTAAGTGACTTTATGTTTTCAGAGCCCCTGGGTTTAGAGATGATCTATGGACAATTAAAAGGCTATAATGATGTAGAAATCTTTGATATGATGATAGAAAGAGGCTCATTAACTGAAAAACTAAAAGAATATAAACCGGACCTTGTTGGAGTTACAAGTCTTTGTATAGATGTAAATCAAGTAAAAGTGCTATGCCGAGAAGTTAAGACTTTTAAAGCTGAAACCCTTACCTTTGTAGGAGGAACACAGACCTATTTAAATCCGGAGGCATTTATAGACTCGGCAGTAGACTATATATTTGAGTATAGTAATCCTCAAAATATAGAAGCTTTTATGGAGTATTTGGATAAAGGTGGAGATAAGTTAGCTATAGATGGAATATTATCTAG
>NZ_JARIEF010000047.1 GCF_029266915.1 Tissierella sp.
GAGTAGGAGTAGACTTAAACACAGCAAGTCCATCTCTTCTAAGCTATGTAGCTGGAATTTCCGCTAAGGTTTCACAAAACCTAGTAGCCCAAAGAGAAGAAAAAGGAAAGTATACATCCAGAAAAGAGCTTCTAAAGGTTAAGGGCTTAGGACCTAAGACTTATGAGCAGTGCGCGGGATTTTTAAGGATAGAAGACTCTAAAGAGATGTTAGACAATACTGGAGTCCATCCAGAGAGTTATAGTATAGCTCTTAAACTATTGGAGATGGAATATAAGGGAAAAGATATAGATGAACTTTCAAAAGACTTAGATGTAGGAAAACCAACTCTAATAGATATAATAGAAGAACTTGAAAAACCAGGAAGAGACCCAAGAGACGAAATGATAAAACCTCTTTTAAGAAATGATGTCTTAAGCCTAGATGATCTTAAGATAGATATGGTTTTAAAGGGAACTGTAAGAAATGTAATAGACTTTGGAGCATTTGTAGATATTGGAGTAAAAGAAGATGGATTAGTTCATATCTCTCAACTTTCAAATAAATTTATAAAACATCCTAAAGATGTAGTAACAGTTGGAGATATAGTAGATGTAATGATAATGGACATAGATAAAAAGAAGGGAAGAATATCTTTAACCATGAAAGGTATTCCAGAACAAAAAGAAATATAATTAGCTTAAAAACTACTAAAGCTATATAATTATAGAAAAAGATAGCAAGAGTTAATAAATTTAATAAAATATTAGGGGGTTATAAAAATGATATTTATTAAAAATGCTAAAATTTACACCATGAAAGATAGAGTAATAGAAGGGGGAAGTATCCTTATTTCTGAAGGCAAGATAAAAGAAGTAGGCGAAAAATTGGACTGTCCTAAGGATGCTGAAGTTGTAGATGCAGGAGGTAGAATGCTGACTCCAGGTTTTGTAGAAGCCCATTGCCATCTTGGAATGTGGGAAGATGCTATTGGCTTTGAAGGAAGCGACGGCAATGAAACAACAGACCCTATAACGCCTCAGCTTCGAGCTATTGACGCAATAAATCCTATGGATAGAACATTCAGAGAAGCCCGTGAAGGTGGAGTTACAACTGCAGTAACAGGCCCTGGAAGCGCCAATGTAATAGGAGGAACCTTTGCTGCTATAAAAACTTATGGCCAACGAATAGATGATATGATTATAAAAGAACCAGTAGCTATGAAAATAGCTTTTGGAGAAAATCCAAAGAGAGTTTATAATTCAAAAGATAAATCGCCAGTAACTAGAATGGCAACAGCATCCCTGCTGCGTGAAACTCTATTTAAAGCAAAGGCATATATGGATAAAAAAGATGATAAAGATACCAGCAAGCATCCAGAATTTGATATGAAGTTGGAAGCTTTAGTGCCAGTTATGAAAAGGGAGATACCCTTAAAGGCTCATGCTCATAGGGCAGATGATATATTTACAGCTCTTAGAATAGCTAAAGAGTTTAACCTAGATATTACCCTTGATCACTGCACAGAAGGACATCTAATTGCAGATGAATTAGTTAAAGAGGGACGAGCTGCTATAGTTGGACCAAGCTTTGGTGATAGATCAAAGTTTGAACTTAAAAACTTAACTTTTGACACTCCTAAAGTTCTGGTAGAAGCAGGTCTTAAGATAGCTATAACAACAGACTCACCTGTAACACCACTTCAATACCTACCTCTTTGCGCTGGACTTGCTCATAAGGCAGGCCTGGATGAGATGGAAGCTCTTAAAGCTATAACTATAAATCCAGCAGAGATAATAGGAATAGACAATAGAGTTGGAAGCATAGAAGTTGGAAAAGATGCAGATCTAGTAATATTTGATAAAAATCCACTTAAAGATATAGACTGTGAAACATTTATGACTATGATAGATGGAAAGATAGTTTATAAAAAAGAAGACTAGAGATTTTTACAAGATCCTAGAAAATCTAGGCAAGAGTATTTGACAAGCATAAAATAAAGCTATATAATTAAGTTAAATTAATATATATCTTCAGGGCGAGGCGTAAATCCTCACCGGCGGTAAAGTCCGCGAACCTATTTAATTAGGCTGACCTGGTTAGATTCCAGGACCGACAGTTATAGTCTGGATAAAAGAAGATGTATTAGACGAGCGGAAAAACATGCATGTCTAATTTAGCCCCGAAGCAAGATTTTCGGGGCTATTTTTGTATCCCGAAAAATTATAAATTTGGAGGGATTCTAATGGAAGTTTCAAGAAAAAAAACACTCACCACCAAGAACATGGTTAAAATCTCGGTGCTAGGTGTAATCTCAATGGTATTAATGTTTTTTGATTTATCAGTCTGGTTTGCGCCACCGTTTTTAAAATTAGATATATCAGACCTGCCGTCTTTGATAGGTGCTTTTTCCATGGGACCGGTCGCAGGAATTGTAGTTCAGCTCCTAAAGAACCTGCTTCATCTTTTGGTTCAGGGATCAAGTACTGGAGGCGTCGGAGAAATATCAAACTTTTTCGTTGGAAGTGTACTGGCTTTTACAGCCGGGACAGTTTACTATAAAAGAAGAACTTTTAAGAGTGCAGTAGTAGGCCTTTTTATTGGGGTAATTCTAATGAGTACATTTGCAAGTCTAAGTAATTATTATCTTATATTTCCCCTCTATGCAAAGATACTGCCTTTAGACCAGATAATAGAGATTGCAAGTAAGTTAAACCGATTTGTAGTAGATTATAAAACACTTATCCTCTATGCCGTAGTACCATTTAATCT
>NZ_JARIEF010000065.1 GCF_029266915.1 Tissierella sp.
TAAAGATAGGCTTATAACTCCAGAGTGGAAGTTTGAACTAAGTGATTTAAAAAGATTTTAAAGATATTATCATTATTTTAAAAAAAACTATAATATAGAAATAAAAATAAAGGAGAGATTAGATGAATAGAAATTTTATGAAATCAAACTTTAATATTGGTGTTGAAACAGACCAAGATAGAGGCATAACCCAGCCACCTCTTCAAAAACCTTTCGATGAAGGTGGGGAGTTAATAGATTTACCCGAAGTTGATAATTCTATTATAAGTAAATCTGATGTAATGAAGGCTACACTGGAGAGAAAGAGTCATAGGGTTTATAAGGATGAAGCGATTACTCTAGAAGAACTTTCTTATCTCCTAACTATGACTCAAAGAATTAAAGAGATAAAGGGAAACAACTATGTAGGACTTAGAGCAGTTCCTTCAGCGGGAGGAAGACATCCTTTTGAAACCTATCTAGTTGTTTTAGATGTTGAGAGTTTAAAGAATGGAATATATAGATACCTTCCTCTAGAGCATAAACTGATATTTGTTAAAGAAGAAGTGGATTTAGATGAAAAAATTACACTTGCGGCTAATAAACAAAAGTTTGCAGGACGGGCTGGGGTTACTTTTGTTTGGACTTGTATTCCTTATAGAACCGAGTGGAGATATGTTGATAGATCTTATAAAATTATGCTTCTAGACGCTGGACATATCGGGCAAGCTCTTTACTTAGCTTGTGAGACTATAGGACTTGGAACATGTGCTATAGCATCTTACGATCAAGAATTAATGGATTCTTTGGTAGAAGTTGATGGGGAAGATGAATTTACAGTTTACCTATCACCAGTTGGAAGAGTATAGGAAGAAAATTGAGATTGTATCTAAAACTTAAAAACTTTTAGATACAATCTTTTTTATTAGAATTATATAATATAAGAAGGAAATATTGCTGCTTAAATGTTAGATATAGTTGACATTTAGTATATAATAATTTACAATAATAGTTAATGGAGGTGGGTTGTCTGAAAAATATAAGGCTAAAGATGGCCAGAGTAGAAAATGATCTATCGCAAGAAGAATTAGGAAATTTAGTAGGCGTTACAAGGCAAACAATCGGTATGATAGAGTCTGGAAAGTACAATCCTTCATTAAACCTATGTATAGATATCTGCAAGGCAACGGGAAAAACTTTAAATGATTTATTTTGGGAGGAAGATAGTTATGGAAAATAAGGAAATAAAAGATGAAAGAATTATTTTTCAAAGAAGAAAAATCCAAAGTGAGGCCTATTCAATACTAGTATACTTTTTACTGTTTTCAATTCTATTTCAGCAATATGTATTGAATGCTCCAGCTTCTCAATATATGGGAGAATTTATTGGTGCAGTAGGCATAGGAATATATGTTGCCATAAGGAATATATCCATGGGATTAAACCTATCTAGCCGTAAGGATACAAGCCTTAAAAAACTCTTTCTAAATAGTGTGTTTTTAAGTTCAATTACTGTTACTTTCTTTGTATTTATTTCTGGTGAGCGAGATTTGGTAGATGGTCTTACTTTCTTTATCACTTTTACAATTATATCATTTTCAATTGATTTTTTATTGCAGTACCTAGCTAAGAAGAAAAATAAAGAAATTGATAAGGCATTAAATGAAGATGAATTTTAATATATATAAGTTACTATGTTTAAAAAGGGGGGAGATAGTATCATAACAAAAGAAAAAATATTAAAATATTTGATAAAACCATTTTTAGTAGTTATGATGATTGCCGGTTTTATTTTAGCAATTCAGTATACATATACTTTCGGAATTATATCCCTACTAGCCCTAGCAGTTCTTTGGTGTATAGATATATGGGAGAAAAAGCAAATGGTTAAACACGCTAAAGAACTTATCCGAGCTAGATGGGGAACGGATCATATTGAAAAAAGGGACTTTAAATCTATAAGAAGATTTTATGATTTTGATGCAAGTCCAGAAGCTAATAAGAATGATAGTGAGGAGTTTATCCTAGATGATATAACCTGGCGAGATCTAAATATGGACTCTGTTTTTGCTAAAGTGGACCACACAAACTCTCTTCCAGGAGTTCAAAAACTTTATGATCTCCTTCGCAAACCATTATTTAATGGAGAAGATCTAGAGAAAAGAGCTAGGAAAATAGATTCTTTTATTGAGAATAAAGAAGTGGCCAATGATTTACAATATCCTCTTAATATATTAAGCAAAAAAGATTCTAAAGAACTTTTTATCTACTTTCAAAATGGAATGAATGTAGATAGCAAATATGCAATAGTTTATAGGATTATGGGATTTCTACCATTTTTGGCACTCTTAGGACTTCTTGTAAATCAGCAACTAGCATTTGGAATTTTTATTATGGCTATGAGTACAAATTCATTGATCTATCAAAAGGTTAAGGGGAAAGTTTATCAAGAAATGGATAGTTTTAACTATATCTCTAGATTGATTAAGGCAGCTCAAGCAATTTCAAAGGTAGATACAGGATCAGTAGATATAGAAAAAGAAAAACTAGATAGCTTGATTAAGAGTACACGCGCAATTTATAAAAATGTATCATCACTTAATACGGGAACTAGTGCTAGAAGTGAGATACAGCTTCTTGTAGACTATGTTAATATGATTTTTCTTAGAGAAACAATTAAATTTTATAAAACTATAAATCTAATAAACAAGCATAGGGATGATATTATAGATATCTACAAGCTGCTTGGAGAAATAGATGCTTATATCTCGATAGCTTCTTATAAGGATGGTTTAGACTATTATGTAGAGCCAGAGCTTATAGAAGATGGTGATAGCTTTTATATAAATGTAGAAGAACTCTATCATCCACTATTAGAGGATCCAGTTCCATATTCTTTTGAACTTGATAATAAGGGAGCTTTAGTGACGGGGTCAAATGCTTCTGGGAAATCAACCTATCTAAGAACTATAGGAGTAAATACTCTCTTAGCTCAAACTTTTTACATCACTCTTGCTAAAAGTTACAAGTCAAACTACTATAGACTGCTAACTTCTATTGGAACTACTGATAGCATTGAAGAGGGAGATAGCTACTTTATGGCAGAGGCCAAGTCCTTAAAGAGAATAGTGAATAGCTTAGATAGTGACCATCCAGTGCTCTGTATCTTAGATGAGATCTTTCGAGGAACCAATACAGCGGAGCGAATAAGCGCCGCAAAGGAAGTTTTAAACTATATGATAGACAGAAACACACTGGTTGTAGCTGCAACCCATGACCTTGAACTAACCAGTATGGTAAATGAGAACTTTCATAATTACCACTTTAAAGAGTCAATCCAAGAACATGATATAACATTTGACTATATCCTAAGGCATGGACCGGCAACTAGTAGAAATGCCATTGCGATCCTAAGATATCTAGGATATCCAAAAATTATATATGAAAATGCCGATAAAACAGTAGTAGATTACCAAAAAAATGGCTACACATATTGACTTTAAAGAATAAAATGAGTATAATAAAATATAAATAAATGGCGATGGAGTTCGCCCTTAACCGTGTAAAGCTAATGACTCCTACAAGTATACTTTTAGAATATAAAGGTAGATTTGTAGGGGTCTTTTTTAATGATGAGGAGAGAAGAAAAATGGCAATGAGTATAGGATTGATTATAATATTAGGATTTATATTTCAAAGAGCTTTTGAAAAGATAAAGCTTCCAGGATTATTAGGACTATTGATTCTGGGAGTTATAGTAGGTCCCTTTGGACTTGGACTTTTAGATAAGGATATATTAAGTGCATCGGGCGACCTAAGAAAGATAGCACTTATAGTTATACTCCTGCGAGCTGGTCTTGGAATTAAAAGAGAAGATTTAAAGAAAAATGGAATAAGCGCCCTGAAGATGAGTTTTCTTCCAGGAGTTTTAGAAGGTTTAACCATAGCCTTACTATCAGTAGGATTTCTAGGTTTTACATTTGTACAAGGTGGCATACTTGGTTTTATAATAGCCGCAGTATCTCCGGCAGTTGTAGTTCCGTCTATGTTAAAGATGATAGACCAGGGTCTTGGAAGAGCAAAGGGAGTACCAACTTTAATAATATCTGGAGCCTCTGTAGATGATGTTTTTGCTATAACCATATTTGGTGCATTTTTAAGTTTATATAGTGGAGGATCGGGAAATCTTGGACTAAAACTTTTAAATATTCCGATGTCCATAGTTTTAGGTATAGTAGGGGGTAGCTTGATAGCTTTTCTATTAGTAGCTATATTTAAGAAATATAATATTGAATTAGCTAAAAAAGTTTTAATAGTTCTAGGTCTTGGGATTTTATTTACCTCTTTAGAAGATCTATTAAAACCAAGTATAGAAATAGCATCACTGCTTGGAGTTATGGCTATTGGATTTATAATTTCAGAGAAGATTCCAAAAATAGGAGCGGAACTATCCCTTGGCTTTAATAAGATATGGACATTTGCCCAGCTTCTTTTATTTATATTAGTAGGGGCTGAAGTAGACGTAAGTGTAGCACTTAAGGCTGGAAAGTTAGGTATTATACTTATAGGAGTAGGACTTGTAGCAAGGAGCCTGGGAGTTATGATTTCACTTCTTGGATCAGAACTAGATATAAAGGAAAAAATATTTTGCACTATAGCCTACACTCCTAAGGCCACAGTTCAAGCGGCGATAGGTTCCATTCCATTAAGCCTTGGAGTAGAAGGAGGCGAGGTAATGCTAGCTATAGCGGTCCTTTCTATCCTTATAACCGCGCCACTGGGTTCTATAGCTATTAATTATTCTGGCAAGAGATTGCTATAGTTAAAATGATAAAACAAATGGATGTAAATTTATTTAAAATGCTATATAATAGATAAGAGCGGATTAAAAAATGTTCTGGAGGGAGATATGAGGATCTTAAAATCTATTTTATTGGCTATTTTATTTACAACTTTTGGTATTGGATCTATGTATGCTTTACAGATGGTCTTAAATGGAGATCAGATTAAAATTTTAGTAACTGCCGCATTTTTTATTGCAATTATATTGTTAGTGCTTTCTCTGGTTCAAATCTTAAGAAAGAAAAAGACAAGTTCGGAATTTATAAAAACTAAATTTGATATATTTCTATTTGTACTTTCGATATTGTTAATCACAACAGCGTGGGGATATACTTCTATTTATAACATATCTATGTATGAAGCATTTGGAAATGATATGACCATGTCTGAAAAGCTAGAAAATAGAAAAATATTAAAACATTATATTAAAGGAAGAAAAAAGTATAACAATGACTTATCTTCTTATCTCAAAGGATTGAATAAAGAAACTAGAGACCATGTAACTATTTATTCACTTAAAGACATGGATGCTAGCTATGTAGAAACTATTAAAGCTAGCATTCCTCTGGCGGATGAACTTATAGAGCGGATTTACGGAAAAATAGAAAAAGATCCTGTAAAGGTTATATTTTATAGTAAGGAAGACTGGAAAAAGATAGACTTTATAAATGGAGAACTTGTCCAGGGTTTTTTTGATGGAGAAAATATTTATCTCAGAGGCTACTTGGAAGAACAGCCCCTATGGCATATGGAAGAGAGCTATATACACGAGTATGGCCACTATGCTATGGATATGTATTGTTATCAAAATGATATATCAAACTCTTTCCCAGCTTGGTTTAAAGAAGGAGTAGCTGAATATAGTGCAGTCTATAAAAAAGATAGAACCTATTCTTTAGACTACCTAAGATACCCTATAGATCTTCGGGAACTTAACAGCGATGAAGAGTTTTGGGCTGCAATAGATGAAGCAATAGAATCAGGCACATTTTACGACCCCTACATGTATTCTTATTATATGATAGATTCTCTGGTGGATTTAAAGGGAGAAGAAGTCATAAGCAATTTAATCCTAAAATCAGATGAAATGGATTTTTATCAAGCCTTTGAAGAGGAAGCAGGAGTGGGTATAGAGGAGTATCAAGAAGTAAATCTAGCAGAATATGTTAAGATGAAAATAGATAAATAGAGCTCTTATAAATAAAATCTTTGAAAATATAACCTATATAAGATATTAAGAGAAAATAAAAGTTGTGTCAGAAGAATTTTACTGGCATAGCTTTTTTTTATTATAAGATTCACATTATCCTAAGCAAATTATAAATATATAGTTAGTGATAGGGTATGTAAGTAAAAAGGTATAAAACTTAAATAAAATCTAGTAGAAAATTTAATACAAAAACTAAACTTTACTAAGGAGGAAATTATGAAAGAGAAAAATATAAAAATAGACTCTAGTCATAAAATTATGCTAATTATATTTTTTATAGTTTTAGTGTGGTCAGCTATAAAGCCCAAAACTTATTTAACCTGGTTTGTTGAGGCGCTTCCAGCTCTTATTATAGTTTTTGTTTTGATGGTGACCTATAAAAAGTTTAAATTTTCTACATTTGTCTATATGGTAGTTTTGATCCATACAATAATTATTCTAATAGGTTCAAAATATACTTATGAAAGAAATCCCTTTTTCGACTATCTGATGCAGAGATTTGACTTAAATCGTAATTACTATGATCGAATAGGCCACTTAGCCCAAGGATTTACACCAGCTCTGATAGCCAAAGAAATTTTTTTAAGAAAAGGATATTTAAAGAAGAGTAAGATGTTTTACTTTATTGTTATTAGTGTAGTTTTAGCTATAAGTGCATCTTATGAAATAATAGAGTTTGCGGCTGCAAGAATAGCAAGAGTGCCAGGCTACATGGTGCTTTCTTATCAAGGAGATGAGTGGGATACACAATGGGATATGCTTATGGCTCTTACAGCAGGGATCATAGCTCTTACAGTGTTTTCAGGAATTCATGACAGAAGTATGGAAAAAATAGTAGAAAAAAATTCTGAAGTATAATATTTAAGGAATAAATAAATCTTAATAAAAGTATATTTATTCCTTATTTTATCTTCTAACTTTATAAAAATGTACGGCAAGTTGAGTTCTGTCTCTTAGATCAAGTTTATCCAGCAAGGAAGAGACATAATTTCT
>NZ_JARIEF010000080.1 GCF_029266915.1 Tissierella sp.
ACTATTTTATGGATCAGCCATCCTTTTGCTGCCATAGTTTCAAAGTGTTTTGCTATGATTGGATAGTTTGTAATATTTATGGTTTTACTTTCTATTTTGAAATTCATCTTCAAGACCTCCTTTTACTCCACTGGCATCTTTTAAGAGTTGAGTTAATCTATCTATTTCACCATCTAGTACTTCCTTACCCCTGGGAGTTATCAGGTAGGTTTTTTTATTATCATCGTCTGAAACCATGCATATATATCCATCGTCTTCAAACCTTGAAAGCAGTGAATAAAGAGTTCCAGGCCCTACTTTTACTCTTTCTTCAGTTAGCCATTGGATGTATTGCATGATCTCATATCCATGTCTTTCTTCTTTTAAGCTAAGTAAGATGTAGTACATCGGTTGAGTTAAAGCCTTTTGCGCCATATTTTACCTCCTGTGATTATTATTTATATCTATATCGACCTCAGCTATATCGCTTCTAGTTATATCGAGTGTCGATACCTTACTTTGATTTTATTATATATCGGGTGCCGATATATGTCAATAGGAAAAAAGATAATTTATATTTAAATATTTTGATTAAAATTCATTAGTTAATAGCACATAAAAAGTCCTGCTAGATAGATTACCTAGCAGGACTAAAATATAATGTTGTTTTTTTTATTATACATTTTTATAATATGATTTTAATGTTGATCCATTATGTCGATCTCTGATGTTGGTCTAAAATATTGTTTAATCTTCTTAAAAAATCATCTATATTAGATTTTTTGCTCGCCTAAAGTGTTTTAGTCCAGAATTTTCAAGTGTAGTTATAACAACTCCCCCTCTACCGTATGAAGAGTGGACTACAAGTTCCTGACCATTTACATCTTTTCCTACATAAACACCTATATGATTTATTCCCTTACCACTCGGACTTTGTTTAAACACTACATCTCCTGGACGCGCATTTTCTCTCGTAATTGCCTTACTACTACTCCATTGATAGGCAGTTCCACCTTTTGAAAATATGTTACCAAGACCGGCGCTTCTAAATGTCCAATCTATAAAACCAGAGCAATCTAATCCATACGGAAGATACTTGCCGGTATTGCTAGTTCCCGGTGAAGTGATTTTTCTTAGTTTATTCCAGTCTCCATTCCAGCCTGTTTTATAACTTTTACCTCCCCAAAAGTAGGGAACTTTATCTACTAATAGAAGTGATGCATTGACTATTTTAGTTCTTTGGGCTGTAGTCCTTATCCTATTTAATTTTACATTATCACTTTTTGAAAGTGCTGGCCTTGATGCTATAAGGTAGTTTGCATTTACGTATCCTTCTTTTAAAGCATACTTTATCTTAGCCCAACCTTTATTTATATTTAATATTTGAACTCGTCTTCCTTTTGGTATTTTTACTAGTAGCTTATCTTTTACTGAAGATCCACTTCTCATGTTTAAGGAAGTTGTTGTACTATAGTTAACTCTCGTAGTTATTTCATATTCTTGAGATGATTTTGATGTCATATAGTACTTGTTAGCGTACCCCGTATTACCTTTATAGCTCAGTTTAAACCAACCATTACTAGTTGTTCCCATGTGGCTTAGTTCTGTACCTTTTGGTATTCTTATTAAAGAAGTATACTCTGTAGAATTTCCTTCTCTTAGTTCTAAATCATCCAGAGTTATGTAGGTATTGCCATCTGGAACTCCAACTACGATAGGATCCTTTACTATTTCTTCTTGTATATCTTTATCCTCATTACTTTCATCCTTATCTTCATAAATAGACATAGTTTGAGTTGCAGATTTTACTGGCTTAGTTAAATCATGATTTAATTGCTTAAGAGTTTTATCGCTTATATTATCTTTTATTTTAGATATTTGTTGGACTTCCTTTTTATTTTGATCCTTATCTATGTCTTTAACCTCTACTTTAAACTCTTTATCTTGTTCTTTGTCTACTTCATAAATTTTTATTTCATCATTTTTTATATTTTCAGGGCTGATTTCTTCAAATATATCTTTTTGAATATAACCTAATTTTCCCTCATACTCTACTTTTATAAAATCATTTGCTGCAACTTCTATGTATTTTACAATATTACCCTTTGGTATAATCCCTATAACTTCTGATTTTAATGTAATATCCTCTCTAAAAACTAAATCTCCACTAGCTATGTATTCTTCTAATTCAATATTAAAACTTTGAGCCTCACTGTATATAGAAGCAGTTTCTGAGGGTTGTATATCTAATTTCATTTGATCTGCGCTACTTATAGAAGTAAAACTAAAGCTTGATACAATCGTTATTGCCATAAGTATTGATATTATTCTCTTTGTACTTTTCATTAAATTCCTCCATTGTCTTTTCAGTTATATTTTATTTAAGCTGTAATCATGAACTCGTTTCACTTCTCCTTTTTTTATTTTAAACATAGACCAATCTAATTTTATCTATCTTTAAACTTATATATCTATTGTGATTTAGCTATGTTTTATTATTAAGTTATCGGCTAAAAGAATGGATTTATTAACTTAAACTTTTACTTTCTTTATTCTTTATATTATATCATCCTTTATAGTTAGTCGTATATAAAAAATCCTGCTAGTATTCTATAGCAGGACTAATAGTTATTAATTTATTTTTTTATTTCTGTATCTATTTTATTTTGAATTCTACTCCTAGATAATAGAGTTCTGCATCTACTGGTTCTCTTTCTCCTATAACCGTTTTAACTATTCGGTAGTCTCCTTTTTCTAGGCTTCCATATAACCAGGCCCAGTCCACCTTCCAATCCGCATCTTCACCAGCAGGCAAGACTAGAGCAATATCATGAAAAGCGTATTCACCTTCTTCTAAAATAGGTTTAACATCTTCCCAACCTTTTGATTGTTTCCTTTGGATGAAGAAATCTTCGCTAAAAATATATTCTATATTTGAATTGTTTATAAATTTTATATCCATTCCTTTTGGACTAATGCTTCCTCCATCAGCAGTCATCTTAACTCCCGAGAGAGAATTTATAATTTCATCAAGCTCTAGCTCTCCACTTGGCTTTTCAGGTTCTAGGGGTTTTG
>NZ_JARIEF010000086.1 GCF_029266915.1 Tissierella sp.
ATTGATCAGAATCCCCTACCACGCATATATTCTGGTACTTAGCGGATAAGAGTCTTGCAAATTCATATTGGATTTTATTTGTATCCTGGTACTCATCGACAAAAACATATCGGAATTTCTTTTGATAAAATTCTAATATATCTTCATTTTGTTTAAGTAAAACTACCGTCTTTATTATAAGATCATCAAAATCTAAAGCATTATATTTTTTTAATTTTTCTTCATATAGTTTATAAAGTTCTCCTATAGTCCTTTCTCTAAAGTCGCCATAGTTTTCATTTATATAGCTCTCTGGTTCTATGCTTCCATCTTTCAAGGAACTTATCTTTGAAAGTACTGCTGATTCTTTATACATTTCTTTATTTATATTAAGCTCTTTTATACACTCTTTCATAAGCGTAATCTGATCATCTCTGTCATATATAGTAAATGACTTATCGTAGCCTAATCTATCTATGTCGCGTCTTAAAATCCTAACACAGATAGAGTGAAATGTTCCCATCCACATCCGGTCTACATCAGCATCTATAAGAGCTTTTACTCTTTCCTTCATTTCACTGGCTGCTTTGTTTGTAAAAGTTATAGCCAGTATACTGCTTGGAAAAACTCTCTTTTCTTCTATCAAATAAGCTATTTTATGAGTAACTACACGAGTCTTTCCCGACCCCGCTCCTGCCATTATAAGCAGAGGCCCTTCAGTATGAAGAACTGCATCTCTTTGCCTATCATTAAGTCCTGCTAAATAATCCATTTTTTCACCATCCACCTTTTTAATTACCTCCTTATTATATATCAAGTAGCTCTTTTTTTCCAATAAAAAACCTTCGGATATGAGTATTATCATATCAAAAGGCTTCATCAAATATTAATTACTATCAACAGTTCTATAATTTCTGCTTATATGATATTATATATATAATTCTTTAATTTCCCATTTTCCAGCTTAAACTTATTGTAAATTTTCTAGTATTAGATTACTTTATAAATTTATTCTCACTCAAGAGATTTGGAAATATCTAACATCTAACCAACACAGAAAGGAAAAACATTATGAACATAATAGACGTTATTATTTTAATAATTATAGCTTTAACTGCTTTTTCAGGCTACCACAGAGGATTTGTTTTATCATTTTTAAGCCTTGTAAAGATATTCATATCTATAATAGCAGCCAGATTCATATATCCATATGCAATAGAGTTTTTAAGCCAGTCTACTGATATATATAAGAGCCTTAATACTTTTTTATATCCTAAAATATCAAATCTAATAAGTGAAACAAGTTTGTTTACAGCAGATACTATAACTGGACTAATTATTAATTTACTTGTAATTATTGTTATATATTCGCTAATTAATATGGTTCTATCTATAATCATCAGATCTATAGACAATGTATTTAAGCTTCCTGTATTAAACACTATAAATAAATTTGCAGGACTCCTATTTGGATTGTTTAAAGGTGTTTTAATTATTTTTATAATATATGCACTGTTAACTCCAGTAATTGCACTGAATCCGCAAAGTTCTCTAGCAATTGCTACAAGAGCTTCTGTTTTGGCCCAATACTTCTACCGACCTGAATTTTTAACAAATTATTTAAAACAAAGTTTTCTAGATTCACTCAAGCTTATGTAGATCCTATCTATATAAGCTTGAGTTCTTATTAAGGTGAGTTTGTACTTATTGCCTTATAATCCGCTTAAACAAGTTATCCATTTACTAGTTCCCTTAGAGTAGAGTTCTCTTTTTTTAAATTTCCTAGCTCGCTTCATAGCTGCTTTTCTACTGTCATTAAATACTAAGCCAAGTATAGTTTTACCATATTTTCTATATTTCATTTTACCTTATTATAATATTATTTATTTAACCAGCAATACAATTCCGTTTAAGGCAAGCATGACTATTATCACCCAGTTAAATGTTTTGCTAGAAATTTTGTCAAATATTTTTATCCCTATAAAAGCTCCAAGCATCATAGCCGGAATTGAAATAAGAGCTTCAACCATTATTCCCTGTGTTATACCGCCTTGAATAAATATAGCTATAGCTCTATAAGCCATTAAGATTCCAAAAAATGAGGTAAATACAGATTTCATTCTCCTATTTGTCCAAAGACCAGCTGAAGTCATAAGCGCTCCGTAGAGTATCATAGGAGGACCTGGTATAGCTACAGCCCCTCCTAATACACCTGCAATAAATCCTACACTTATAGGAAGAATTGTTTTAGGTTTATATTTTCTCCCCTTGAAAAAATCTTCCATAAAACTTGTTTGTTTTCCAAGAACTATTAAAATTACGGCTAGTATCAAGACTACCCCTATAACTGTTTTTATCTGCTTTTCATCTAATTGATTGAAAACAAATATCCCCAGTGGCATACCTGCAGCTAATCCTATAACGGGTTTTATCAAATCTTTTGGCTGAAAATCATCCTTGCAACTCCACCATACCTGAAAGTTACTAACTATAGCAACTATAGAAAAAATTGCAGCAGCTGAAGAGACACTTCTAAAAAACGGTAAGACTCCCATTGAGAGTTGGGCTAGACCAAAACCTGCTATTCCATGAACTATGGAAGCAAAAAATATTGTTATAGCAGTATATAATGTTTGTATCCATTCTATATTCATCAGTTTCCTCCTACACTTTTTTAAGGCTTAATGTAAGCCCATCCTTCATTTTGTTTACGAGTAAGTTCTCCAACCCCTGAAGAGACTACAAAAACATCTTCAAGCAGTTCATCTTTAGAAATATTTAGTCCATTTAAAGTGTTATTGCAGATGGCAACTGTAACTCCTCTTTTTATTACATTTTTAATAGAATCAAGATTCTCATTATTATCATCTTTACATGAATTAACAGCTCCAGCATGAATCAGGAGTTCAACTTTTATATCTTCGTCTGAGCTCTCCATATCATTTAATAGATTATCGATATTCCGGCAAGCAAGCTTTACCCTTTCTTCTTCATTTAAGTGAAATATAACTTTATACATTTTATCTCTCCTTTTACTATTTTATTATCCTAACATATACCCTCTTAATAAAATATAGAACAAGCTATTAATATTTGGTCCTATATTTTCTTTTTATATTATATATTTATTTTCTCATAATTTTATAATAGCCAATCATCAGTCTCTTGGATTAGGATAATATTTCTAATGTTATCTTTTTAACAATTTTTGGGTATCTATACAATAAGCATGTGATTAGTTAAAAGATAACTCTATCTGCTTGAAATAAAGGAGCGTAGATTTCCATGGATAATATAGATAATAATCTAACAGTTTTTTACCCGCATGATGAGATGACGACCTTCTTATTGCCCGTAACTATCGGGTGTCAATATAATATATGTATTTTTTGTTCTATGTATATAGATTGCAAATACTCTGAAGTTCCATTTGAAGAAATTGAAATGCAGTTAATGCATGGCGAGCTCTATACCGAGAGAGTCTTTCTAACAGGAGCAGATCCACTCTCAATAGGGTTTAATAAGATGAAAGAGCTATTAGAATTAATACACAAACACCTTCCATATTGTGCTTCAGTAGCATCTTATGCTTCTATAAGAAGTATATCTAAATATTCTCCTTATGAACTTAATCAACTTCGTGAAGGAGGTCTTAACATACTCTATATCGGATTTGAAACGGGTCGAGATGATATATTAAAACTTATGAATAAAGGTCACACAGTTGAAAATGCAATAGCCCAGTCAAAGAAGTTAAATAGTGTAAATATAAAAATAAACGCTATAATAATGTATGGAATTGCGGGAGAAGGTCAGTCTATAGAAAATGCAATCGCAACTGCTAATATGCTAAATAAATTTCAAACAAACAAAATAATTACAATGAGCTTAATAATTTTCGAAAGAACCGAATTAGATCAGATGGTTAAAAATGGAGAATTTACTCCTCCATCAAGATCAGAAAGATTAGTAGAAATAAAAACACTTTTAGAAAATTTAGACCCTATAAAAGAAACAGTCTTCGATACCACTCATCCGTCTAATATTATTAAAATAAAAGGCAAACTACCTAAGGATAAAAGAAGATTGATATCTGAAGTCTTTTAAGTATAAATTTAACTTATTGAAAAAACCTAATCATTTCCTAATATAGTTAAACTCCAGTAGACTACTTATCTAATAAATATTTGAATATAAATAAGTATAAGATATTATTGGTTGTTAAATAAAACTGAACCTAGAATATTAAACTATTCTAGGTTAAGTTTTTAATTTCTTGTTTTATTCTTTATTTTACTCTTCTTTTATTGTTATTTCCTTATTCCATAACTCCTATAAATGGAGCTCCCAAAATCCTTTCTAAAGAATCTAAAGTTTTCTGATTTTGACCAACATATATAACTATCATATTTTCTTGTTCATAATAATGTGGCTGGTATCTCCACTCTACTGCAATCTCTGATTCTCCGTTATCATAGCTAAATCCATCTGGAGAAAGACCTTCTATATCTTTACTCATAGCTTCATCATTTTTATATAGATATACATATATAAACTCATCTTCACCAAGCTTTAATCTCTTTTCTTCTCCTTTAAGGAAACCTCCACCTGTATCTTCTACTTTTTCTTTCTCTACTGCCAATCCATCTTTTTCAAGACCAGCTACTAGTTCATCATAAAGTTTATTTGAAGTATCTTTTACACAACCAATTAATAATACTACTCCCAATATTAAAGAGATAAAAATAGCTTTTTTCACCTTAAATTCCTCCTTTATAGATACAATTTAATTTTCTTGTTTACATTCTTATTTATAGAAAATATTATGATTATCTTCCTTATCTATATTGACAAGAAATTTAAAGTTTGGTTTCATTTGTTTTATTATTTTATATAAATATTAATTGTATTATTATTTATACCAAGTCTTTCTTTAAGCTCATCACTTATTTCTAGTTTGAAGTTTGTACCATTAGCAATATTCTCAAATTTATATACGAAAGCTGTCACTATAGTTCCATCTGTTCGTGCAATATCTGTTGGTTCTATACCTATTATTTTTAAATGATTTAAATATTCATTCCCTAAACTTTCTTTTTCACTTAATTCTTTTAAGCTAGTATTTATGTTCTCTGAAAATATAATTTCAAAATCTTTATTATTTATTTCTAAATCTTTACCATCAAGAATAGGATTACCATCAACTTCTATATTGTATTTATAGCTCCAATCGTCACTTTCTATAACAACATCTTTAAATGGATATAAAAGCCTATCTGATCCTATTGGATTATATATAAGATCCTTAGCCTCCCAATTATTTGTAGAAAAAGCTTCCATCATGCGTTTTTCTTCCGGCATAGGATATAAATCCTTCTCTTCTACTAATCCTTCTATTTTATATAGATTTCCATCTTCCAAGTTATATTCATAATAAAAATCCAAGAAACTTTCTTTTTCTGAAAAAGCTGCAATATATATAGATTCTTCATCACCTTTCATCCTTTGAGCATAATAGTTATATTCTTCTCCAAAAGCTTCTTTACTATCTATTTTAAAGGCTGTTTCTAATCCTTCGCTCTTAATATTATAGATAAATATTCCAAAGGATGTAGAAAATCCGATTCTCTCATCACTCTCATAAAAAAGTGTGCCTATATCTGCTCTATACTTCGCATTTTCATAATCAGGTGTTTTTATCAACTCATTATAAGTTTGTCTCCTATTAGTTTCTGGATTGTTAGGAGTTAAACCACCCTTATCTCCTCCTGGCAGAGTATCTCTATTAAAAACTGTCGGTAGAACTATAATCATAATAATCGCAACTGCCACTAGAGGTATTATAAACTCCATTGGCCTAAATCTCTTTTTCTTTTTAAAGTCTCTCATCTCGCCTGCTTCTTCAATTATCCCATCATCTATATCATTTAAACTTTCAAACAATTTATTTTTTTTCATAGATAGATCTCCTCCTTTTCCAGGTAAGTTTTAAGTTTCTTTCTAGTCCTAAATAGATTAGATTTAATCTTGCTTTGACTAAAACCTGTAGTTTTAGCTATCTCTTTAATACTATCCACATACCAATATCTTTTTACAAATATTATCCGATCTTCTTTCTCCAAGGAGTAGAGGAAGTTGTTTAAGGCCACTTTTATTCCTTCTGCATCTATTTCATCTTCCACACTATTGCTTGAGGTAAGAATATTTTCCAACTCATCTAAAACAACTTCAACTTGCCCCAAGCCTCTCTTTTGAGCTCTTTTTCTATTATAAATATTGATTGCAAGATTCCTTGTTATTTTACCTATATAAGCAGAGAAAATCTGGGGTCTGTCATCGGGAATAGATTTCCATACATTTAAATAGGTATCATTAAGACACTCCTCACTATCTTCAAGATTATAGAGAATATTATAGGCTATTTTTTTGCAGTAATTCCTATACTTTTTATCAGTTTCATCTATAGCTATCTCACTTCTATTCCAATATAAATTTATAAGCTCCTTATCTTCCAAAAAATCATCCCCTTTTTATCTCCCTTAACCCTAATGACAAGATTTTTTTGATCCCGTTGCATCTAATTATACAATTTAATTATAAAAAAAGAAGCTAAAAGATTAGCCTCCAATTAAAAAATTTATGTAACTCTTAATAGTTTAGTTTTTCAATCTATTATCATCTATTATCATCTTTAATCGACTTTTAAATCACTCATTAATATCCATCTTTTCCATAATACTTATTAATATAACCTAGACCCAGTATAAAAACCACCATAGCAATCGGATAATTAATCCAGGTACTCACTCTTGCAAACAAAATCCCAGAAGTAAGCCAAACCAACAAGGTAAGAATAACTAGCATTAAAATAGATCCTATCTTCCATTTCTTCAAATACATCAACCCCCTTTCCAGGTAACTTTATTATATCAATTCTTAATTATTCACTATAGATTAAGGTCTGACTTATAAAAATAAATAGATGACCTTTAAGACTTAATAAGCAAACCCTCTTCTTATTAAAGATATGATGAAAATAAATTCTAATTTATAAAAGTCGCTTTTCCTTTCATAGAAGAGCCTTTTTCATTATTTCTTCATCAAATAACTATAATACTTAACACTCAATAAGAAAATCGTCTTTATACGAAATTCTTATTAAAATCAGAAGCGACTTATGAAAGGCGCCTCTGATTTCGTGAAGCATAGTTTTTAATAAGAATTTCCCAAATCCAGCTTATTTACTACAACTTTAATTCAACTTAACTATTATCATTTCTATTGCCCTTAAAGAAAGTGTATAAGCAACATAATAAATCCTTGATGCAACTTCACTATCACATGCCCCATCTTTAATCAGATCTTCATAAAGCTCAGATATTCCATCTACATCGCCTTTATGTTCAGCTTTTATCTCTTTTATCACACTCTCATCTATCTTATCTTTTAATAATATTCTAAACATCTTATCCCCTCCTTTGTTTTTATTATATTATATATTCAAATCTCTCCTTGGATAATATATAAATGTTCCCCCTAGCCCAACTGCTATTATAAGTATTGAAATAAGAATGAATACTGGCTCTAGCCTCATTTCTTCTAGTATAATGTCTGAGTCAAAAAATTTAAAAGGTGTTATATATTTCAAGAAATCTAGCTTTTCAATCATATTAACTAGTGAAGCTATTATAAAACTTATCATAAGTATAGAGACTGATATATTGCCTGATCTTCTATATTTCTTATTTATACTTGCAACTAACATACCTATACTTAAAAATATCATTTGAAAGAGGAAAACTGCTATAAAGAGTAAGCCTAAAAACTTATAAAAACTTTCATCCTTTTGATAATTCATACTCGTCACTATTACTACAGCTGCTGTTATAAGATTTAGCACTATAATATTTATTACAGCTGCTATAGTTTTACTCCTTATAATACTTATCCTTGAAACAGGTAGGGCAAATAAGTATTCGGCGGTCCGATCTCTCTCTTCCTTTGCAATAATAGAACTTCCAAGCAGGACTGCGTGGATTCCAAGTATTAGGTATAGATATAGCGATAAGGCGCTTAGAAATCCAGCCACACTTGAAAGATCCATGTTACCCATTCCCATCGCGTCAAGAAGGCTGCTTGGCATAGAGTCTAGAATATCGTTTATAGCCGGACTGCCTGCAAATGACTCATATTCTATCATCCAAATGCTTATTAAAAATATAATTCCAAGACTCCACAACATCAAACTCTTTAAATTTGATTTTAATTCTCTTTTAATAATATTCATCTCGACCTCCTCCTAAAGGGAATTTATATCTCTTGAATTATATATATAGGAACTAGCCATTAAAGAAACCGTTATGATCACAAGGGTTATAAGCAGGAGTTTTAGATCTATGATTCCAGTTTTTAAAATCTCCCCTGGCTCAAAGTAATAAAACGGTGTAAAATATCCTAAAACATCACTGCCTACTATTCCTCTAATCGAATTTATCACATAAAATCCAATTGAAAGAGCCATAGAAAGACTCAGTACACTTCTAACTTTTTTAAATAAAAGTGAGATCAGCATACTTAGAGTTAAAAACATCAATTGAAAGATAGGTATAGTTAGCATCAGCTTAAGCACATTTACAGTGCTGTAACTCTCTGCTGACTTAAACAGTTCTAAGGCTATAAATGAAGCTATTCCAATTACTATAGAGCTTATGAGGAGGCTTAGAAAACTAGCTAAAAACTTACTCCAATATATTGTGTTTCTTGAAACCGGTTTACTCATTAGAAAGTCTGCTGTAAGTTCCCTCTCTTCTTCTGTTAGTATAGCAAATCCATAATTTGAGCTTTGGATGGCTATGGCCAGTTGAATCATAGCAAAGGTAAGTGTAAAGTAGCCTATAAGGCTTGAGAGAGCAAGTCCTTCCCTCAGTCCTAAAGCTTGTAGCATTTCTTTAGGCAGGCTTTCCATTATAGAATCAAGCGCTTGGCTATCTGCGCTTAAGCCAGGAAAAAAGGCCATATAAAATATTATAAATGCTGCTATGGAAAGGCTCCAAATTAGAATTGATCGAGTCTTCATCTTAAACTCTTGTTTAAATATATTCATCCTTCACCCTCCTATTCATAGTAATGCATAAATATTTCTTCAAGCGTTGGCTCTTCAATGCTTATATCACTTAAGTCTAGATGGGATATAGCTTTTAGAACTAGATTTATATCTCCTTTATAGAAAAATCTTACTATCTCTTCTTCTTTTACAAGTTGAGTAACACCACTTAATTCTAGTGCTTTCGGATTTAAATCTCTTCCTACTAGAGCTATTTTCTTATAATTATTTTCCCTAAGAGTTTTTATATCAGCTGTTTCAATTATAGATCCATCTCTTATTATAGCAACTCTATTGCAAAGTTCTTGAACTTCTCCCAGTATATGGGATGAAAAGAATATTGTAGCTCCTTTATGATTTTCCTCTCTCATAAGCTGGAAGAACTTTTGCTGCATCAAGGGATCAAGTCCGCCCGTTGGTTCATCTAAGATTATAAGTTTTGGCTCATGAAGGAGTCCTTGAACTATACCTACTTTTTTCTTATTTCCATAGGATAAATCTTCTATCTTTCTGTTTAAATCAAGTTCCATCAGATCTGATAATTCCTTTATTCGCTTACTGCAATCCTTCTTATAAAAGCTTGCGGAGTAATCAAGTAGCTCCTTTACTTTCATCTTGTCATAATAAAAAATCTCTGAAGGAAGATATCCGATATCTCTTCTAAGTTCTGGCCCATGTTGGACCGCATCTTTTCCAAATAATAGAGCCTGACCACTTGTTGGATAAATCAGATTTAGCAGAAGTCTTATAGTCGTAGACTTTCCCGCACCATTAGGGCCAATAAATCCAAATATCTCTCCCTCTTCAACAGATATATTTACTCCTTCTATTCCCTTTGCCTTTCCGTAATATTTACTCAGGTTTTTAGTTTCTATTATAGCCATTTCTATCACTACCTTTCTTCTTTATAATCAATTAATTCTTTATCATCAGTAGTGTATATTTTCCTAAAGCTTTTAAGGAGCCAAATAGGATTCTTATGATATTTTTAACTCCAAAACGATTGATCATATCAGTCTTTTTATTTATAAATAAATTTACATATAGATTGGTCTTGAGGAGCTCATAGTAGTAACTTCTTAAACTCATCTTTAAAGGCCTTATTGTAACTTGACCAAAACTCCAGGCTTCATAATCTTCTTTACTATATATAAGCCGGTCTTCATAATCTTTATACATTGGCAGATTTGGAAATGGCGTCAGTGGATTAATGGAAGATATTTCAGGCCCCAATAGCTTTATATAGCTTCTCATTGATTTAAAATCATCCTTAGTCCAGTCGGGATGAGCTATAAAAGATGCCCATACATCCACTCCCAATCTTTTTAATAGCTTTGAAGCTTTTAAATTATCATCTGTATCTGAAGCTTTATTGTAGCCTTCCATCTCAGCATCATCAAAAGATTCATAGCCTACCAAGACTGCCTTAAGACCTAGTTCTATAAAGCGCTCCAGGCTCTTACTAGATTCCAATACTCCCTTAACTGAGGCATAGACTATATAGTTTTTCTCTAAAGCTAATTCTTCTATTATAGATATAAAGGTCTGGATTTTTTCCTGGCTTGCAAAAAAATCATTATCTATAAACATAATTGTAGGCTCTTGAATTGTCTTTAAATCTTTTTTAAAAAGCTCTAAGTCTATTAGCTCCTCTTTTGCACCTTCGATTCTCCATCTAAGGCAAAATTCACAGACCTTGCTGCAGCCCAGTCCAAACTCCATTATAGCCGCCGGTCTGTAACCAAAATATGAATACTTATCTCTATATCGAGCAGTAGATTTTCTATCGGGCAGCATATATTCATTTCTTCCCCTTTTGCCCTGGGATTTGTAAGCATCTCTTCTAGATAATATTCCATCTATAGCTAACTTATCTCCACCTTTATCCAAATACTCCATAAAAGCTTCTATATTTTGAGGATTACTATACTCAAATATATAGTCTACTGCCGAGTCTATAAATGCCTCCG
>NZ_JARIEF010000067.1 GCF_029266915.1 Tissierella sp.
TTTGATCCAGAACACGTTGTGTATGTTTGGATAGACGCCCTATCTTGCTATATAACAGCGCTAGGATACGGAAGTGAAAACGATGAAAACTATAAGAAATACTGGCCCGCAGATGTTCACCTAGTTGGTAAGGAAATTATAAGATTTCATACTATTATATGGCCGGCTATCTTAATGGCACTAGGACTAGAACTTCCTAAAAAAGTATTTGGTCATGGCTGGATACTATTTGATGACGATAAGATGAGCAAGTCTAAGGGAAATATAATCTATCCAGAACCGATAATTGAGCTTTATGGAATAGATAGCTTTAAGTATTTCTTACTTCGTGAGTTCTCATTTGGAACTGATGGATCCTTTACTAGAGAGAAGTTCTTGCAAAGAGTAAACTCAGATCTTGCAAATGACCTTGGAAACTTAGTGAGTAGAACTGTAACCATGGTAGAGAAATATAACGATGGAATGATACCAGCTGTTGGATTGACAGATGAATTGGACGAGAGTCTTACAAGTCTTGCATCAGGAACAGCAGATGCGGTTGATGGATTTATGGAACACCTAGACTTTTCAAGAGCCCTGGAGGAAATCTGGAAGCTAGTAAGAAGAACCAACAAGTATGTAGACGAAACTATGCCTTGGATCTTAGCTAAAGAAGAATCGGATAAGCCAAGGCTTGACACTGTACTTTATAACCTGACAGAAAGCCTTAGAATAGTTTCTATCCTTATAAAGCCATTTATGGAAAACACTTCAAACACTATTCGTAAGCAGCTTGGGATAGAAGATGAAGCGCTCTGGGAAGATGCTAAAGAATGGGGTCGACTAGAAGCCGGAACTAAAGTAGATAAGGGAGAGATAATATTCCCAAGACTAGATATAGAAAAAGAACTTGTAAAGCTAGTAGAGGCAAATGATCTCTTAGTAGAAAAGAGAAAAAAAGAAAAAGAAGGAGACAAGAAAGTGGAAACTAATAAAGAAGTTAAAGAAGAAAAATCTGAAAATATAAAAGAAAAAGATGAAAAGATAGAAGAAGTACAAGAAGAGGAACTTATAACCATAGATGATTTTGATCGTGTAAAATTAAGATTAGCAGAGATAGTAAAATGTGAAGACCATCCAAAAGCAGACAAGCTCTTAGTTTTAACTCTGAAAATTGGAGAGGAAACTCGTCAAGTAGTTTCAGGTATCAAAGAGTTCTACAAACCAGAAGAGCTAGTAGGTAAAAAAGTAGTAGCAGTTGTAAACTTAAAGCCTGTAAAACTTAGAGGTATAGAGTCAAGAGGAATGATTCTGGCAGCTGAAGACAGCGAAGGAGCACTAAGTCTTTTAACGACTCTTGGAGATTTAAAGCAAGGAGCAACTATTTCTTAAGATAGGACTTAAGAAAGATGCTCACTTGAAAGAAACAGTAAATAGAAGATTAAATAAGCAAAAAAAATAAATAAAAAATTAAATAAAAAAATAAATAAGAAAAAAAGATAATTAATCAAAAAGAGCTAATTAATTAAAGAGCCAATTAATAAAAAGTATAAGAAGTAAAAACTAAAATAATATAAACTTGTAATAGATAAAAGGAAGTTGATAAGATGTTAATAGACAGCCATGCTCATCTAAATGATGAACGTTTTGATCTTGACCGGGAATACTTGATTAAGAACTTTAAAAAAAATGGTATAGAACTAGTAGTAAACGTAGGAGCAGATATGGAGTCCAGTCGGGCTTCAGTGGAACTGGCAGAAACTTACGAAAATATATATGCAGCGGTGGGTATCCACCCCCACTCTGCTACTGAATTAAACCAAGCTACTCTTCTAGAGATAGAAGAAATGACTAGAGGAGAAAAGATAGTAGCCATAGGCGAGATTGGCCTAGACTACTTCTATGACAACTCACCAAGGGATATTCAAAGACAGGCCTTTAAAGAGCAGATAAGGCTAGCTAAGCGCTTAGACCTGCCTATAGTTGTTCATACTAGGGATGCGGACGAGGATACTCTTGAAATCTTAAAAGAAGAGCGAGAAGGCCTTCGCGGAATCATCCACTGTTTTTCAAGTGATAGAGCCCAGATGGAAGAATATCTGGACCTAGGATTCTTCATTGCCTTTGGCGGGCCCGTAACCTTTAAAAAAACAGATGAGCTAAAGGAAGCAGCTAAAATAGTTCCCCTAGATAAACTGTTAGTAGAAACAGACGCTCCCTATCTAGCTCCCATGCCTTACCGGGGTAAGAGAAATGAGCCTATATTTGTAAAGGAAACAGCAGCCCTAATTGCAAATCTTAAGGGTATAATGTTGGATGATTTAGCCCTTGAAACAGTTAAAAATACAAAAGAAATATTTGGCATAAAATAAATTAATAATAAAGGTTAATAGAATGAAACTCTAGTTTGAAAAGAGGAAATAAGATGATAAAAGAAGTTATAGTAGTAGAGGGGAAAGATGATGTAGCGGCTGTAAAGGCCGCTTTAGATGCCGAAATTATCATAACAAATGGCTTTAACTATGGCAATAAGCTCATAAAATTGCTCAATCAATTGCAAAAAAGACAAGGCATCATCATATTTACAGATCCGGACTTTATGGGCGAGAAGATAAGACGAGATATTGCCTCCAAGGTTAAGGGCTGCAAGCATGCCTTTTTGCCCCAAGATAAAAGCACCCGTAAAGATGATATAGGAATTGAAAATGCCAAGCCCCAAGATATTATAGAGGCTATAGCAAAGGCCAAGCCTATAAAGGTAGAAATAGAAGCCATCTATGGCAAGGATGATATGATCTTCTTTGGGCTGGTTGGGAAAAAAGACTCTAAAAATCGACGAGATAAACTGGGTCATGAACTTGGAATAGGCTATGGAAATGGAAAACAATTTTTAAGCCGTCTCAATAACTTTGGAGTAAGCAAGGAAGAGTTTATAAAGGCAATAGAAAGGATAGAAGAAGATGGAGAAGGTAAATAGACTTTATTCAGCAAAATACTTAAAAGAACTTGTAGAAACACATGGTTTTAAATTTTCTAAAAGTCTGGGTCAAAACTTTCTAATAGATGGAAATATTGTCAGGAAGATTGTAACAGATTCTGGTATTACAAAAGATGACTATGTATTAGAAGTTGGACCAGGGATTGGAACTCTTACAGAAGAATTAGCTCTGAGAGCTAAAAAGGTAGTTGCAGTTGAAATAGATAAAAATCTTCTTCCAATACTTGATATAACTCTTAAAGACTATGCTAATATAGAAATAGTTCATGGAGATATACTTGATATTGATATAAAAACTTTAATAGAAGAAAAGATGGATGGTGGGCCTGTAAAAGTAGTTGCCAATCTTCCCTACTACGTAACAACACCTATTATATCTAGGTTTTTAGAGGAGGAGCTCCCGGTGGATTCACTAACTATTATGGTGCAAAAAGAAGTAGCTCAAAGAATGGTTTCCAAGGAAGGAAGCAAGGTTTATGGTTCACTTTCAGTTTTTGTAAACTTTTATTCCCAGCCGGAGATCCTTATGATAGTTCCAAAGACTGTATTTATGCCTAGCCCCAAGGTGGACTCAGCTGTTATAAGATTAAATATGAAAAAAGAACTTCCAGACTTAGATAAGAAACAATTCTTTAAAGTAGTAAAAGCAAGTTTTTCCAAGCGAAGAAAAACAATCTTAAATGCTCTTTCAAGTTATGGTTTTACGCTGGAAAAAGAAGAGTTTAAAAAAGCATTAGAAGCTGCCGGAGTAGATCCTGGAGCTAGAGCAGAACAGCTCAGCCTAGAAGAATTTGCAAAAATCAGTCAGAATCTGCCTCCCCTAGACATGTAAATAGATCCATATGTTTAAGGGAGTTTTTACTTATAAGGAGTATAGATAAGATAGAAGACAAAAGAAGATAAGAAGATCAAAATAGAAATTTTCCATAATATATTTATATAGAGGAGGATTTTATGAAAAAAATACAAGATGAAGTATGTATAGGACATTTTGCAGAAAAGAGCTTGCTAGAAGATATAGGCTTGGCCTTAAAAAATGAAGAAGGAATAGATATGCTGGGCAAGATATTTAAAGCTATGGGAGACCCCTCCAGGCTTAAGATCATATATATTCTCTCCAAGTCTCCCCTATGCGTCTGTGATATAGCAGATGTACTGGATATGACTCAATCACTAGTATCTCACCACCTAAGAAGTCTTAGAAACTTAAACCTTGTAAAATTTAAAAGACAGGGCAAACAGGTTATATACTCTCTAGACGACGACCACGTACTAGACTTAATCAATGAAGGACTAGAACATACAGCTCATATTTCTAAGACCTAATCACCACGACTGAAGCGATAGCAAAACTGAGAGATCTAGATTTATCTAAAAGAAGATAATTATGTTTAAGAGAGATAAGTATGTTTAAAAAAGATAACTATCTTCTAATAATATTTATTCTGCTATCCCTAGTCATCTCGACTGAAGCGATAGCGAAATGGAGAGATCTCATCTTATTATCGGTGACTAGGTTACCGTTAATCTAAAAGTTATTTGGGTATTAATGTTAATACGATATTTAAAAAGGGATAAAAATC
>NZ_JARIEF010000122.1 GCF_029266915.1 Tissierella sp.
GTGTTAGACATACAGTAATGGATTCAACAGGATACGGATATAAGACAATCGTTCCTAAAGGAACAATTGGAGATAGAGTTCCTGGAGTTATTGAGTGGAACCTATTTGATATGGACGCTAAATTCGCCGATGTTGTTTCAGTAGAAGAAGTTGTTGAGTACTTAAATAACATTGATGACAGTGTATACAACCATCACCCAGGTCAAAGATAAGAAAGTATTTTAAATCCTTTAGTTAGGTATATAATATAATATTAGTTTAATAAAAAAATAAGGGATACCTAATCAGGTATCCCTTATTTTACAAATATTAATTGCACATATTAGTGTTTTATTTAAGAAATGGATATCACTTTTTATTAAGAGGAGGAAGAAGAATGAGTTTATTAATTAAAAATGGAACCATCATAACATCTTCCAATGAATTTGTTGGAGATATACTTGTAGAAGGCGAAAAAATAGTTGCTATAGGTGAAAACTTAGAAGAGGCCAATCACGAAATTGTAGATGCTACTGGCAAATATGTGTTTCCAGGAGGGGTAGATGAGCATCTTCATTATAATGCATTTAACTCTTTAGGATATGAAACATCTCACGCAGCCCTTGTAGGAGGAACAACGACTGTTGCAGACTTTGTAATGCAGCCTGAGGGAGTAAGTTTAAAGGATTCTATAATAGATTATAAAAGAGATTTTGTAGAAGGAATATCATCTCCTGACTATATCTTTCATGGTATCATAATGGATCCATCTGATAAGACTATAGAAGGACTAAAAGATGTCCCATCTGTTGGAGTATCTTCAGTTAAGGTATTCATGGCCTATAAAGGTATGCCATATTATGTTGATGACGAGTGGCTATTTAAGGCACTTCAAAATGGTAAAAAGTCTGGCGTTACTATAATGATACATGCCGAAAACGCAGATGTAGTAAATATTCGTACTAAACAACTTATAGATGAAGGTAAAACCGATGTTAAGTATTTCCCTGAGTCAAGACCTATTCTTGCTGAGGCTGAAGCCACTACCAGAGCAATTCATATGGCTCAAATAACAGATTCTCCGCTATTTGTAGTACATGTTACAAATGAAGAAACTGTAAAAGCTATAAGAGATGCATACAACGATGGCGTAAGTGTATATGGAGAAACCTGTACTCATTATCTTATGTTAAATAATGAAGTATTCAATAAACCAAACTTTGAAGGTGCAAAATATGTATGTACTCCGCCTATAAGACCTCAATCTGATGTAGACTTTCTATGGGAGGCAATAGATAAAGGTTGGTTGCTATCAGTAGGTTCAGACCACTGTGCAATAGTTGGAGGATTTGAAGAAGGAAAGAAAAAAGGGTTACATGACTTCAGTAAGATACCACCAGGATCTCCAGGAGTTCAAGATAGGCTAAACATGATGTGGACTTACGGAGTTGAAAAAGGAAGGATTTCACGTCAGAAGTTTGTAGAAGTATGTTGTACAAACCCAGCTAAAGTATCAGGTGTATATCCTCAAAAAGGTGACCTGATAGTTGGATCAGATGCAGATATAGTTGTATTTAACCCTGAATATAGCGGAACTGTAAAACATGAAGACGCATTAATGGGTTCTGATTATTCAACTTATGAAGGTTTCGACCAAAAAGGAATAGCTGAGAAAGTATTCTTAAGAGGTAAGTTAATGGCTGAAAATGGTAAGTTCGTAGGCGAAAAAGGAAAAGGAAAACAGGCAATGTCTAAGCCATACGCTTACGCTTATAATAGATTTAAAGAGAAATCAACTGAAAAAACTGTATTTTAGTTAGAAATTAGAGTTAAATACTAAAACAATATTAAAAAAGCTGAGACCTTAAAGTCTCAGCTTTTTTAATTGAAATTATTAATCTCTATAGATGATCTTGCTTTTTAACTTTTCCTTTTTCATCCAAGTACATTTCAGTAATCTTAGAAAGTTTAGCTTCATCATTTTCTTTTACACATTCCAGTGTTTGAATTTTTTTGCCCATTCCTGTTCCATTTTTAAAGTTCTGTCTTAAAACTTTCATAAGTGAAACTGGATGCTCAGGTTCCTTTAAAGAAATAAATGATGTATCTGGTTTAGATATTGCTTCTGAAATCAAAGCTTCAAAATCTAAATTATCAAGTCCCGGTATAAGGAAATACTCTACGTCTTTTTCAAGGTCTTCAAATCCTTTAACCTGAACATTAGTAAATTGAGTTTTTGCTACACCCATCAAGGAAGCCATCAAAGGTCTTATTCCAGCTGATCTGTGTCCTGAAACAACTATAGAGTCTTTTCTCATTATAGCTTCTTCAATAAACTCACCTTGTTCTTGAGTCATCATACCTGTTTTTACAAACTTTTCAATCATAACGTGCATAATATATTCCTCCTATTTTTTCTATACTTCTATTATATCACTTTTAATTATTTTAACAAAGATAAGTTGAGTAAAAAGAGAAGATTTATACAATTAAAATACACCTAGTACTTCACATTGTCAATAGTAAATCATCTCTATTTAAAGTTTTATTTTAAGTAACTATTCGTATACTCTACAAAGGCATAAACTACTTTCCATAGTTCTTTTTCTTCAATATCAAACTTGGAGTTATGATGTCCGTGTCCTTCACCATCTACACTCCTTAAATTGTTGAGATAAAAGAATAAGCCGGGAACTTCATTCAAATAAAAAGCCATATCTTCTCCTCCCATCAAGGGTTCTTTAAGTATGGTCAGTTTATCTTTTAAAATACTATTTCCCAATATCTCCTCCAGCCTGAATACCTGGTCAGAATCATTTATTAAAGTTGGATATCTGAACTCATAGTCATATTGGTAACTTCCTCCAGATCTATCAGTCGCATTTTTTATAATGCTCTCTAGTCTCTTGTAAATATACTGCCTTACATCATCATTAAAGGTTCTGACAGTTCCTTGTATTTCAACACTGCCTGGGATTATATTCTTACTCCTTCCGCTATTTATGCTACATATAGATATAACGCATGGGTCAATAGCTTTTATCTCTCTTGTCTTTATATTTTGAACACTTTGTATTATATCAGCTGCCATAATTATGGGATCAATTCCTTTTTCAGGATAAGCACCATGACAGCCTTTTCCAATTATCTCAGCTGAAAATGTATCCGCTGACGCCATCATAGGCCCATATCTTAGGGCAATATTTCCAAAAGGTATCTCTTCTGATAGATCTCCTACATGAGCTCCTATTATAAAATCAACCCTAGGATTCTCCAATACTCCCTCTTCTATTATAGGTTTAGCTCCGCCTGGATATTCTTCACCGGGCTGAAATATCAATTTAACATTTCCCTTTAAATTACTTCTATCATCATTTAAAATCTTAGCAGCTGCAAGAAGTCCTGCCATATGAGCGTCATGCCCGCAAGCATGCATATTTTTGTTTTCTGAAGCAAAGGACAGACCAGTGGCCTCTTCAATAGGAAGACCGTCCATATCAGCTCTTATGGCTATAGTCTTTCCCTCCTGCGAACCTTTTATCAAGCCTACTACTGCATTTCCATTTAGTAAGGTGCTATATTCTATACTCATCTTATCTAGTTCATCTTTTATATACTGACTAGTTTTAGGCAAATTAAGTCCTATCTCTGGAAATTTATGAAGTTCCTGCCTCCATCTTATAATTTCCCCTTCAATATTATTAATTTTACCGTATAATTTATCACTCATTTTATCACCTCATAATATTTAAATAAGATTTAAAGGCTTTAGCACTATAAACTTTAGTACTAAAGCCCTTAAAAATTATATTTTTTATCTACTCTACTTCTTTAAAGCCTTGGCTCTTTAAAAGCTCTGCGGATTTTTTCATGCTTATTCCCTTAGTTTCTGCGTCCCCATCAAAACTCATGCCAGGCAAATTTCTAAGCTTAGCAAAGTCTGCTTTCTCATAATCTACCAAGAGATTCTCAACAGCTCTTTCATCGCTATAGTCTAAACTATGGGTTAAACCATCAAGGTTTTGAAATTCCTGAACTAGGGGATCAAAGATAGCTTTTGCTTCTTCTTTCGTAGTAATTCCAATTAAATCATACTGTATAATATTCTCAGTAGATTGCTTTATAACCTTATCTCCTTCGTAGGTGTAGACCATTGTAGTTTTAACTCCATCTTTTTCTAATTCAAATGTTCTTGTATCTGCAGATCCACCGCTGCATCCGGTTATAACCAATAAAATTGCTACTATACTTATAAACACCTTGATATTCTTCATATCCTTCGCCCTCTCAATGGTATCCATTGCTTTTTGTATAATAAACTTATATAAAAAACAATAAACACAGATTTATTTTGATAAAGAACTAGAAAATCAGCTGAAATTCTAGTTCTTTTTATACTTTTATAGATTATTAATCAGATTTATTTTGAAAGATACTTTCTTAATATATCCATTATCTTATCAAGCATTTGTCTTATAGTGATCATATATCCTGGAGTTCCTTTTATAGTATACTTTATTGAATTTGCCGTATTTTTAAAAGTATTTGCCGTATCTACCAGGCTGTTTGAAATGTCATGAACAGATTCCTTAGCTTTTCCGGTTACACCTTCAATATTTCCTGTTATTGCATTAACTTTTCCAGTAATGCTCTCTACATTTATAAGCACTGAATTAATCTCTGGAGTTAAGTCAGTGATAGTATTATCCACCTGCTTAGTTATTCTCTCTACATTATAAGTTATACTCGGTATTGTTTTTACAGTAGTATCTATCTCTTCAACATTATCTTCTAGTATTTGGTTTATATTTCCAAATATACTTTTAACTTTTAATAGTACCAAAGCTGCTACTACAAGTACTCCTATAAAAACTAAAATTAAAATTAGCAAGGCAAGATGGTTAATAGTTAAATCCGCAGTCATATTTTCCCTCTTTTCTTTAATTGATTTTATTTATTTGTTTTTATTTTCTTTTAACATTTTTCCAAGCATTTTTAACATCCTTTGAGGCATCTTTTGCATCATCTTTAGCATCTTTTAAATGCTCTTTTGATTTATCTAAGTTTTCTTTTGCGCTGTCCATGTTCTTTTTAATGTTTTCTCCGGCATTTTCTGCCCTTTGTTTTAAAGCTTCAACTTCTTCCTTGGATCTATTATTATCCTTTTCAACATCTTTCATTACTTCTTTTCTGCTATTTTCTCTACTCGTGTCTATATCTCTTTTAGTTTCATCTGAAATTTTACTCTTATTAGAATCCATAAATCCTCTTTTTATATCTCCTACTGAATCGTCTTGCTGTGCTCTTACTTCTTCAGCACCTTCTTTTATCTCTCTCATCTTTCTTTCATGAGCCTTTTCATCTATTAGGTCTTTAGCCTCGTCAATTCTTTCTTCAGCCATATCTGATGCTTCTTCTGTTTTCTCTTTTATAGTCATCTTTACTTCTTCAGATTTTTCTTTTAAATCTTCTGCCAGTTCACTTGCTTTTTTCTTTATATCTTCTCGAGTTTCTTCACCTGACTTTGGAGCTAATAATACTCCAGCAGCTATTCCGATAGCCGCACCTACTGCAAGTCCCAAAATAAGATTCTCAGTCTTATCTTTTTTACTCTCTCCCATAACTAAATCTATAATATCTTCTAACATTTTTTTATCCCCTTTCAATTTATATTCAATAACTTGATATTTTTTTAAAAAAGAGGTGAATTAAGTTTGCTTACTAATTAAATTAGCAATCTTATTTACACCTCTCTTTTGTTTCTTTTATAACTAGGTTTCTCTTATAACTGATTCCTAGACATTAAATTTATCTATTTATTTTCCTTAGCATCTTTCCAAGCTTCTTTAACATTGTCTGATGCACCTTTGAGCTTGCTTAGATGTATCTTTAAATCTTCACTAACTGCTTCTTTAGAATCTTGAGATAGCTTCTCTACATTCTTTTTCATATCTTCAGACTCGTCTTTAATTTCTAAAGTTTTTTTTTTACATCTTCTTTAGTATCTTCTACAGTATCTTTAATATCTCCAGCTCCATCTTTTACTTCTTTAACTACTTCATCTTTAGAGTCTTTCATTTCCTCAACATGTTCTTTTATTCCTTCAATATTTTCTTTTATTTCCTCTGAAGCTTTTTCTTTTAATTCTTTAGCTTCTTTCTTTTTTCCATCTAAAGTTGACTTTACATTCTCAGTTACTTCTTTAGACTTCTCTTTTACATTTTCTGTCACTTCTTTAGACTTTTCTTTTACATTTTCAGTTACTTCTTTAGATTTCTCCATTATATCTTCTCTGGTTTCTTTTCCTGACTTAGGCGCCAATAAAACTCCGGCTACTGCACCTATAGCAGTACCTATAACTGCTCCTGCTGCTGCTTCTACGACTTTATCCTTGTTACTCTTTCCTAGTACTGCCTTTTCTACCTTATTAACTGCTTTTCCTACTGTCTTTTCTGCTTTTCCTGCTGCTTTTTTTATATCTTTCAACATTTTTAATATCCCCCTTTAAATTTTATATTCTTTATTTTATTTATTTACTATTTACATTTAAAACTTTCAATTTTGTTCTTATATTTCTATTTACCCAATTTAACAATTTGAATAACATTTTTATCTTTAATATACCGTTATTTTCTAATATCATTCTATTAAAAGATTGTCAAACTACTCTCAAAATACCCCCCATATCTTGATTTACATTCCAGTATGGTTCTATTAAAAGAATAGCAACTATAACAAGCATTGCTCCAGTAGCACTATTTACATTCCAGTATGGTTCTATTAAAAGTAAAAGTAAGGGCTAAACTTTCTGAAAGATTAGCTTGATTTACATTCCAGTATGGTTCTATTAAAAGTAATAGAAGAAGC
>NZ_JARIEF010000039.1 GCF_029266915.1 Tissierella sp.
GAAGAACTGGATAAACATTTAAAAGGTGAGATAGATTATTATGATTGTGAAATCAGACTTATAAACAAAGCTGGGGAATTAGTTTGGATTAGAGACAGAGGAAAAGTAATAGAGTGGGATAGTTCGGGAAAACCTTTGACAATGTTTGGGACACATTCAAATATTACGGCTGCAAAACAGCAGTCACTGGAGCTGGAAAGATTTTTTACTGTAAGCTCAGATCTCTTTTGCATTATGGATAAACAAGGTAGGTTTGTAAAGGTAAATAAGGTATGGGATGAAATATTAGGCTATCCTGGAAAGGAACTAATAGGTAAAAACTTTTCAAATATTATAGGCGATAATGATTTTGAAGCTACATCTAAAGTTTTTAAAAATGTGATTGAAGGAAATAAAAAAGATGGTTTTATAAGCAAATATAAAGATTCTGCCGGGGAAGATAGGTATATGGAGTGGAAGGGAGATATTTTTGAAGGTCTTGTATACTCAACTGCCCGTGATGTTACCGAAAGAATTATCTATGAGAAAAAAATACTTCAACTCTCCCACAAGGATACTTTGACAAATATCTATAACAGAAGATACGTATATGACAGGTCTATAGATATAATAGAAGAATTTAAAAGAGATGATAAGGAGTTTTCAGTGTGTATAATTGATATTGATAATTTTAAAGATATCAATGATAAATATGGGCATGGAGTCGGAGATAGTATTTTAAAACAATTTACAAAGATTATAGGTAAAAATTTAAGACTCTATGATGTATTTGGAAGATATGGAGGAGAAGAATTTATAGTTATATTAAAAAAATCTACTATAAAAGAAAGTGTTGTAGCTATGCATAGAATACTGAATATCGTCAGAGACAAAGTATTTTTATGTAGGGATCAAGAGATAAGACTTACCTTTAGCGCAGGAATTGCTAGTTGCAAGGAAGTAAAAAAGGAAAATCTAATAATAGATGAATTGATTGAAATAGCAGACAGAAGGATGTATGGAGCTAAGAATTTAGGAAAGAATAAGATATGCTGCAGTTAAGAATAAAAAAACCGGCCTCCAGCTCGATAAGCGGAGGTCGGTTTTATCTTTCCATGCCAAATGAGAGATAAGTTCCTATTTTTTTAAAGCCAAGCTGATTGTATACTATTTCTCCAAGTTCAGAAGCTTGAAGAACAACTAGGTCTTTACCTTGGTCAAAACCTATATTTGTGGAAGATTTTACTATAGCCTTGCCAAGACCCTTTGATCTTTCTTCTTCTACAGTTCCGATATAGTAGATACCTGCGGAATCTTTTGTAATTGAAGTTATAGCCGCTGATACTGGATCTTGATCTTTATTGTAGATAATAAAAGACTTTAGATTATTTGAAATCAAATTATCTCGAGATTCAAACATGGTTTTGACAGTAAAGGGATCTTTATCAAATGATTTTTCTATTACCTGACAAAAATTCTTTATATCTTCATCTGTTTCTACAGATTTCAATAAATAATCCTCTGGTAGGGAGGCATTTTCTATCTGCTCCTCTATTACCATAATAGATGACCCCGGTCTTCTTTTAGGCTCGTGACCTAAATCTAAGAGCAGTTTTTCTAAATTTTGATCAATTCCTTCTCTTATCCAAAAAGAGTAGGAGAATTCCAGGTCCTTAAAAAATTCCTGGGCAGAATTAAATGTTTCTTCAAAGGCTTCATCATTAAACTGAAGACATCCGTTTAGGTGTCCGTCACTTGTATCTATACCTATAGTAAAGAGCATGTAGTCATCAGTTTCATAAATCTTTCCGCCGGAGATATTTATAATTCTATGTTTTATAGTGTCCCTAAGATTGCTATGAGCTATATCTAATAAAGCTTTCAAGTTAACCCTCCTTAAAATCTTGTAAAAATATATTTATTATTGCTGTTTTATTATTTCAATAACTTATATACTCTTACCCTAATATTTTATTTTAAAGAATATAATTAAAAGAAAAATATAGACCTAAAATGCTAGAAATATATTGAGTGCTGAACTTTTTGGGTATATATACTATGTAGCTAGATTGTAACAAATCACGTAAGCTGAGATCTCTCTTAACCTGCCCTGTTAGGAGATGATAGTTATAGAGAAGAAAGAAGGTTGATCATGAGAACTAAATATATAGTGATGATTGGTATTGTGTTAGTAGCGGTTCTGGTGTTTAGGAGTGTGAATTTTGGAAGCAAAGCTCCGGCGGCTAAACCTAACTATAGTCTTACAAAAGACTATAAGGATGAAGAAGTAAACACAATCTATCTTGCAGGAGGATGTTTTTGGGGAGTTGAAGAGTATTTTGAAAGAGTTGATGGTATAGTAGATGCGGTTTCAGGATATGCAAATGGAAACACAAAAAATCCCAGCTATGAAGATGTAATCTATAAGAACACAGGTCATGCTGAAACAGTTGAGGTAAAGTATGATCCCGAAAGAATAGATCTTGCCCAGGTTCTTTTATACTATTTCAAAGTAGTAGACCCAACTTCTGTAAATAAGCAGGGAAATGATGTAGGAGACCAGTACAGATCTGGAATTTACTATGCTGATGAAAGTCAGATAGAGGTTATTGAAAAAGTTATAGAGCTAGAGCAAAAGAACTATAAGAAAGATATAGTTGTAGAAGTTATTCCTATAGAAAACTTTTATGAAGCTGAAGATTACCATCAGGATTATTTAAAGAAAAACCCAAACGGCTATTGCCATATAAACTTAAATGAAGCAGAAAGCGGAGTAGAAAGAGACGACTCTCTAGGAAGTTTGGATATTTATGAGAAACCCTCTGATGAGGAGTTAAGACAAACTCTGAGCAAGCAAGAATATAATGTAACTCAAAATGGAGATACCGAAAGAGCCTATACTCATGAATATGATAAGCTTGATGAAGATGGCATCTATGTTGATATAGTTACAGGAGAACCGCTTTTCTCCTCTAAGGATAAATATGACGCAGGCTGCGGATGGCCAAGTTTTACTCGACCTATTGATGAGGAAAATGTACGTAAACTAGAAGATGATAGCCTTGGAATGAAGAGGATAGAGGTTAAGAGTAAAGATGGTGACTCTCACCTGGGACATATATTTGATGATGGACCAAAGGATCAAGGTGGACTTAGATATTGTATAAATGGAAGTTCGCTTAGATTTGTTCCCTTAGCTCAAATGGAAGAGGAAGGCTATGGAGAGTGGAAGAAGCTTTTTAATTAAAATTTTATCGGATGATTAAGAATCTTTTTACAGAGGGTAAAGTGTTAAATAGGACATACTTTACTCTCTTGTATTATGTGTTAGACTAGCTAGGGGCTGTAAATATAAAATCCATCTTGAAGTAAAAGATAATATTTTTAAACTAATATAGATTTATGAGATAAAAACACTTATAATAGTTAAGAGAAAATTAAATTTAAGGGGGAAATAGATAAATGAAGGCATTACTTGTTATAGATATGTTAAATGATTTTATAAATATCGGCGGTGCTTTAGAAACCGGGATTGAAGGACGGGATATAGTTCCCTTTGTAAAAGATAAGATAGAAGAATATAGAGAAGATGGAGATGAAATAATCTTTATTTGTGATAATCATGAAGCTGACGACCAGGAGTTTGATATGTTTGCTCCTCACTGCGTAAAAGCTACTGAGGGAGCTAAGATAATAAAAGAACTGGAAGTAAAGGATACAGATAAGATAATCTTTAAAAGAAGATACAGTGCATTTTTTGGAACTGACCTGGATTTAACTTTAAGAGAAAAGGGGATAACTGAAATTTCTATAGTAGGAGTCTGTACAAATATATGTGTGCTTTATACTTCAGCTGATGCAAGAAATATAGCCTATGATGTAAATGTTTATCGTGAAGGTGTTGCTTCTTTTGATAGGGAAGCTCATGATTTTGCCTTAAAAGAGATGGAAACTACTTTGGGATGCACCGTGATTTAGGGAATATAATGAATGTTAAATAAAAATGTTAAAAGACAGAAGGTGAACAATGAAAAGAATAAGTATAGCTCCGATGGTAGATGTTACTGATAAGCATTTTAGATATTTCTGCAGGCTTCTTACAAAGAAAACTGTACTCTACACTGAGATGATATCAGCAGCTTCAATTATAAAGGGAGATAGGTCTAAGATATTGGATTTTGATCCTATAGAAAAACCACTAGTTCTGCAATTAGCTGGAGCTACTGCAGAGGAACTAAAGGAAGCTGTAGCTATAGCTGAGGATTGGGACTATGATGAAATAAACCTAAACATAGGTTGCCCCTCTGACCGAGTTTCAGGCAATGATATGGGAGCGGCTCTTATGGCTTATCCAGAAAAAGTTTCACAGATGGTAAAAGCTATGAAGGAGGCAACAGATAAGCCTATTAGTGTAAAGCATAGAATAGGAATAGATGGTAGAGGATTTTTACCAGATGAATTTTCTAGAGTAGTTCTTGATGAGTATGAAGATATGAAGCATTTTGTAGAACTGATGCAAGAAGCAGGAGTTACCGATCTTATAGTTCATGCTAGAATAGCAATTTTAGCCGGGCTTAGCCCAAAGGAAAACAGACAAGTTCCTCCTATAAGGTATGATGAAGTTTATAGGTTAAAGAAAGATTTTCCTAATCTGTTTATTGAGATAAATGGTGGGATAAGAGATGTAGATTCTATCTGTGAACATTTAAAACATGTTGATGGGGTGATGATTGGAAGAGCTAGCTATGAAGATTCTTTTATTCTATCAGAGATAGATAGACTCCTTGGTGATGAGAGGTCTGAATCTACTTCAAGACGGGAAGTTATTGAAGGACTTATAGAATATGTAGAAGGGTTTGAAGATGGTGATAGACGAGGTTTTCAAGCTTTAAAGAATGTCTTAGGACTCTTTCATAATAAGAGAGGAAGCAAGGTTTGGAGAAGGCTACTAACGCCACCTTGGCCGAAGGGATATTCAACCAAGATGGTATTAGAAGAAGCTCTTAGAGAGATTGAAGATGATATATTAGATGAGAGGTAGTGAGATAAAGAACTCACTACCTTTTTTATATATACTTTTAACTATTATTTCTCCGCCGTGTTCTTCAACTATAGATTTTACTATGGAAAGACCAAGGCCAGTTCCTCCGGTTGAAGAGTTTCTAGACTTATCTATTCTATAAAACCTATCAAAAATAAAGGCTAGTTGATCTGCTTTCATTCCTATACCATTATCTTTTATAACTATAGCAACTTTATTGCCGCCTTCCTTTTTTAGTGAAAGAGAGATCCTGCCTTCTCCTTCTATATATTTTACACAATTAGAAAGCAGATTATAGAGTACTTGTTTTATTTTATCACGATCCATAAGGGCAATTATATCTTCTTCAATATAAGCTTCTATCTCAATATTTTCCTTATTGAATATAGGCATAAAAGTTGTAACAGTTTTTTTAACTTCTAGTGAAAGATCAAACTTTGTCTTGTTTAGTACAACTCCTTGTTCACTGGAATTAAAAGAGTTTCTAAGATCATCTGCTAAAAGTGAAAGTCGGTTTATCTCACTAAGGAGTATGGATAAATGTTCTTTGCTGGGTTCCCAGATGCCGTCCATGATTGCCTCTACATGACTCTTTAAAGTTGTCAGAGGTGTTCTGAGTTCATGAGATATATCTGAAGCATATTTTTTGCGGATAGCTTCTTGGCTAGACAAGGAATCGGCTAAAAAGTTAATACTCTTTGATAGCTCTTTAATTTCTGTTATATCGGTGTTTAGTTGGGATTTTTTACTTAAGTTACCTTTTTCTATCTCATATGCGTGGTTTTTAATGTTGACAAGCGGGCGGGTTAGGCTATTTGCCAAGACTATACTTGTAAATACACCTATAAGTAAGGCTACGATACCTGAAATAAAGAGTATATTTGATAAGGTGTTTTTAAATATAAGGGCGCCTTCGGTCAGATAGGAGTTATCTATGTGGCCTATAATGATGGTACCTATTTTTTCTTTTCCTTGAGTAAGGTCAAACCTATCTTCTGCATATTCTCCTAAAGACATTCCATGATTCATCATCATTTTCTTATTCATATTGTGCATACCACTCATTCTTTTGGATGAATAAAGCAGACGGCCTTTTAAGTCCTCTATTTTAATATTTAGATTTTCTAATGAGGCATAAGAATCAATTTGTTTTTCATAGAGATTATATTCCTTATCTGTATAGAGTTCATTTATTTCTTTGCTTATTTGCTCTACTTTTTTCTTTTGATCTCCTACTAAAAACTTATCAAAGCTATTATTTATCATAGAATTTGAAATCAAACTTACAATAAAAATAGAAAATAAAATAGCAATGATAAAGAACAGGGTAATTTTTTTAGATAATTTCATAAATTTCACTCCTTGAATGCTTGTAAGAAATATTTATTTTTACTTCTAAATATATTATAGCAGTTAAATCTGTGTTTTTTATGAAGAAAATGTTTTACTGCAAAATTTCTTCATAATTGCTTCACAATGGTGAGATATACTTTATTTACAATATAAAAAGGAGAGGATTTAAATGAAAAAGATAATAGCAGCAGGACTAATAGCAGCTACCTTGGCGGCAGGAGCATTTTCTGTAAATGCAGCTGATTTAAAAGGCTATCCATCAGAAAGACCTTACGGGTATATGATGGAGAAAAGCGGAGGAACAAATTTAGATAAAGATCTAAGTCAGGAAGAAAGAGTAGAGTATAGAGAGAAAAGACATGAATCAAGGATTAATGAAGCTCTTAAAGATGGAACTATTACACAAGAAGAGGCTGACAGATTCAGAGACCATTTTGAAGAGATGAAGGATTATCATAAGGGAAAAGGATTCAGAGACGGAAATTGCCACAGCAAAAGAAGTGGTGAAAAAAACGGCGCTAGAATGAATAAAGGTTTCATGAATGGAAACGGCATGATGAGAGGAAATAGAAGATAGAAAAAAGAGTCCTTAAAAAGTGAGCGTCTTAAATCTAGAATGTACTTTTAAAGCTTGGAAAAGCAAAGAATAGTAAAAAATAAAAAGGGAGCAGATGGAAACCAAAAAATTCAAGGATGGTTTCTGTCTGCTCTTTTGTCTGTGCTTATTATGAGCCAGGATTGAATCTATAACCTACTCCGTATACTGTTTGTATATAACTTGGAGACTTTGGATTATCTTCAATTTTATGTCTGATATTTTTTATATGGGTGTCAATAGTTCGGTCAAAACCTTCATAATCATGTCCAAATGAAGCTTCTATCAATTGTTCTCGGGAGAGCACTTGATCGGGATTAGAAATAAGAGCAAAAAGAATCTTGAATTCATTTGCGGTTAGAAGAACTTCCCTATCTGATTTTTTTACTTCCATCTTATCAACATCTATTTTCAAATCTCCCTTATTAATATAAAGCTTTTCAGCTAAAGGGCTCTTATCACGATATGCTCTTCTAAGAAGTGCATGGACCCTGCTTACTAACTCCCGGGGGCTAAATGGCTTAGAAACATAATCGTCTGCTCCTATAGACAAGCCCTGTATTTTATCATCTTCCTGAGTTTTAGCTGTCAACATTATTATAGGAACATTAGAACTCGTTCTTATTCTCTTGCAGACTTCTTCGCCTGAAATCAAAGGTATCATAAGATCTAAGATTATTAGGTGGATAGATTCCTTATAAAATAAATCTAGTGCCTTTTCTCCGTCATAGGCAACAAAAACATTAAAATTATCTTTTTCTAAGTAAGCAGATATTACATCAGAAATATTCTTTTCATCTTCAACTACTAAAATATTCATCATTTCCAAGACTTTCACCTCTATTTGACTATATCATGAAAACAAATATAAATAAAAAGGTTTTTATCAATTTCATAATTTGGGTAAAGGAATATTGAGGTGCAGAATATGGATGATAAAAGTAAAAAGATCAAAAACAGGTATAACAGAATATCTAAAGTTTATGACCTGATGGAAAAACCTATGGAAGTTATGAGTAATGATAAGTGGAGAGAGCAGTTAATGGAAAAGATAGAAGGAAGTGAAGTTTTAGAAGTTGGAGTTGGAGCTGGTAAGAACCTTCTCTACTATCGTGAGGATTTGAATATCACGGGCATTGATTTCAGTGAGAAAATGCTAGAGAAGGCAAAGAAAAAAGTTAAAAATCATAAGAATATAGACCTTATAGAGATGGATGCTCAGGATATGAAATTTGAGGACAATACTTTTGATACAGTTGTTACTTCTTGCGTTTTTTGTTCAGTGCCAGATCCTGTAAAGGGTTTAGAAGAAATTAGACGAGTCTGTAAAAATGGCGGGAAAGTAGTAATGCTGGAACATATGAGAAGCAATAATCCATTGGCCGGAAGACTTATGGATCTATTTAATTTTATTCCGCTTAATATTTGGGGAGCAAATATTAACAGACGAACTATGGAAAATCTAATACGAGCAGGATTCGATGAAAAAGATATTCAATCTCAAGATATATGGACGGATGTAGTAAAACTTATAGAAATAAGAAATAAGAAATAATAAATAAGAAATAAGAAATAATAAATAATAAATAATAAATAATAAATAAATTCAAGTTCATAATATCTTCACATTTCATTGCTATAATTAATATATAAGAAAATCTGAAATCCAAAATTTAAAGGAGGAGTTATAATGAATATATTTTTTGAAAAAAGTACAGATAAGACTCTGGAGGAGGCTATTGAATCTTTAAAGGCAAATTTAAAGGAAAATAGTTTTGGAGTCCTATGGGAGCTTAACTTCAAGGATAAACTAGAAGAAAAAGGACTAGAATTTAAAGATGATTTTGTAGTTTTGGAAGTTTGTAATCCAAAACAGGCAAAAGAAGTCTTAGAGAAAAACATTCATATAGGCTATGTGCTTCCTTGTAAGATGGTAGTAAGAAGTGAAGGCGATAAAACATTTATAGGAATGACAAGTCCAGAAGCTTTAATAGGCTTGTTCAATGAAGAAGAATTAAACGAAGTAGCTAAAAATGTTGCCCAAACTCTGAAAGATTCTATTGAAGCTTCAATTTAATATTTGGATCAAATCATAAAAATACTAATAAAAAGGCTGCTTGAGAACAATCTGTTATGGATTTGATTTCAAATAGCCTTTTTGTATAAGTTGTTAAATAGACTAGTAAAATTTAAAGGAGATGAAAAAATGGATAAAAGCGATCATAAGTCTCACGAAGAACATAGAGACGCTGAAGATAAACACTCAGGTGGAGGTCATCAAAATCATCATGAGATGATGATTGAAGACTTTAAAAGAAGACTGTTTATATCACTGATTGTTACAGTTCCCATACTCATACTATCGCCTATGGTTCAGGAATGGACAAATATAAAGATAGAGTTTACCGGAAGCACTTATCTGCTATTTGCTCTTTCAACATTTATCTATTTCTATGGAGGATGGCCATTTCTAAAGGGCTTGAAAGATGAACTCAAAGATAAAAAACCAGGCATGATGACACTTATAGCTATGGCAATTACAGTGGCATATTTATATAGTACAGCCACAGTTTTTGGTTTGGAAGGAAATGATTTTTTCTGGGAACTTGCAACCCTTATAGATATTATGCTCCTAGGTCATTGGATTGAAATGAGAGCCGTAGTAAATGCATCAAGTGCGCTTGAAGAACTAGCTAAGCTTATGCCAAACACTGCACACTTGTTTAAAGATGGTGAAGTGGTAGAAGTAGATGTAAGCGAACTAGAGTCTGGTGATAAGATACTCATAAAGCCAGGTGAGAAGATTCCCGCAGACGGAAATATAGTTAAGGGAAAGAGCCATATAAACGAATCTATGCTAACGGGTGAGTCGAAACCAGCTGAAAAAGGTGTTGGAGATAAGCTTATTGGAGGGTCTATAAACGGAGATGGATCTATAGAAGTAGAAGTAAAGGACATAGGTAAAGATTCTTATTTATCAAAGGTTATAGGCATGGTTGAAAAAGCACAGGAATCTAAATCTAGAACTCAAAACTTAACAGACCGAGCTGCTTTTTGGCTAACAATTATAGCTCTTACTGTTGGATTTGCTACCTTGTTTATCTGGTATGCTATAACAAAAGATTTTTCATATTCAATAGCAAGAATGGCTACAGTAATGGTAATAACTTGCCCTCACGCACTTGGCCTTGCAATGCCCTTAGTAGTAGCTACATCTACTGCTCAGTCAGCTAAAAATGGACTGCTTATAAGAAATAGAACTCAGTTTGAAAATTCAAGAAAAATCGATACGGTAGTATTTGATAAAACTGGAACGCTTACTCATGGAGATTTTGGAGTGAATTTTATAGAGATATTTGATAAAGACTACAATGAAGAAAAGGTAATAGAAATAGCCGCAACACTCGAAGGCAATTCTGAACATCCAATTGCAACTGGAATAATAAAAAAGCAAGAGGAAATGGGCCTATCTTCTTTGGAGATGAAAGATTTTCAGGCCATTAAAGGAAAAGGTGTAGAAGGTAAGATAGATGGCAGAAATGTTTTAGTGGTAAGTCCGGGATATTTAAGGGAAAACAAGATTGAAGTGCCTCGTGAACTGCCTGAACATGGTCTGTCAACAGATGTATTTTTAATTATTGATGATAAACTAATCGCAGCTATAGGGCTCTCAGACAAGATAAGAGAAGAGTCATATGAAGCAATAAAGAGACTTAAAGAAGAAGGAATTAAGACATGGATGCTGACAGGTGACAACCAAAGCACAGCTAAGCAGGTATCAGAAGAACTTGGTATGGATGGATTTTTTGCAGAAGTGCTACCGGATCAAAAGCAGGAGAAGATTAAAGAACTCCAGTCAGAAGGTAGATTTGTAGCTATGACTGGAGACGGTGTAAATGATGCACCAGCCCT
>NZ_JARIEF010000058.1 GCF_029266915.1 Tissierella sp.
GAGCTATGAAGTGTCCCTTATTTCCAGGCGCACTCTCTTCTATCAGGTGCATACCTTCTGGAAATATTTCCATAAATGATATGTAAATCATAATACCAGCAGAAAAACTTAGAGCAAGGCTTAAAAATTTCTTATTCTCGCGCTTTACCAGAAATGAAAAAACACTTCCAAATCCCATAGTAAGTCCTACTACGAGTGTAAGTATAAAACTATTTAAAACATTTGAATCCATAAAAAAACCACCTTAACTTTGAATTTTATATGTTTATCCCCTAAGGGATATTAAATATATTGAAAACTTTTTCTCTTTGTGTTAAAATTGGATAATCAGGGCGGTTAACTCAGCTGGTAGAGTGTCATCTCGACAAGGTGAAAGTCGTAGGTTCGAGTCCTATACCGCCCACCAATTAATAACTAAATCCTTCTCCAAGCACTTCATTTACAAAACTCACCCATATAAAAGCCTTTGGATCTAATTCTTTTACATAATTTTTAATCCTCATATACTCCCGTCGGGAAACTACTGTGTTTATAATTCTTTTATCACTATTTGAAAATCCGCCCGCACCGTAAAGAAGTGTTACTCCTCTTTTAACTTCGTTGTTTATATAAGCGCTTATCTCTCTTTCCTTCTCACTTATAATCGCAACCTTAATTCTAGTATTAAATCCTGCTATAAACTTGTCTATAACAGCTGAACTTATAAACATTCCCAAAAGAGCATACATACCTATATATAGACCGAAAACAAATATAGATGACAGCACTATTAGTATATCAGAAAGTAGCAAACTTTGTCCCATAGGAAATCCTGTATATTTATTTATGATCTTAGCTATAATATCGGTTCCTCCTGTAGAAGTTCCTTGGTTTAAAATTATTGCCATTCCAATTGCTTGTATAACTATACCATATACCAGGTTTAAAATTAAATCATCAACAAATGGTCCCTTAAGTGGAGTTACTATCTCTAAAATAGATATAATTCCTGATAGTAATAAACTTGAATAGATTGTGTATCCTACAAATTCCTTTCCTAAAATTATAAATGCTATTACAAATAATATAATGTTTGTTATAAACATTATAATTCCTATAGGCAGTAGGGGAGTTATTTTATTCAATACCATAGCCAAGCCCGTGACTCCTCCTACAGCTAAGTTTGCCGGGATTAAAAAGAAATATAATCCTATTGCCAAAATAATAATTCCAATATTTATAAGTAAAAATCTTTTAATATCAAACTTTTTTTTCATATTTTCTTCTCCTCTCTAAAAACAATTCTCCACCTTAAATAATAGAAGAAAAGCAGCATAAAATCAAGCTATATTTTAACTAACAAGCTTAATATATAAAAGCTTATTTGAAATTATGGCAAAATAAATTAATGAGCCTATAAAAACAGCTATAGATTTTAAATCTATAGCTGTTTTTATATTATTTGTTTTTATATGCTATACCTAGTTCTCCTAGTATTGCTGAAGTTGTAGCTTTTACTATTTCAATTTGTTTAGTATCATATAGTATATTATCTATTGTATGATCAATAAATCCAAGTTCTATTAAAACCGCAGGTGCTTTAGTCCATCTTACAACGTAAAAGTTTCTCTGCTTTACTTTTCTATTGAAAAATCCTACATCTACAAGGTTTTTTTGTATAGAATTAGCTAGTTTTGTAGATTTTAAGCTTGCCGGATTACTTGTCCAAGTTTCAACACCATGTGCTTTTTCAGGAGAGAAAGCATTTCTGTGAAATGATACAAAGTAGTCGTAATTCTTCTTGTTGGCAAACTTTACTCTATCCTGCAGGGAAATATATTCGTCACCTTTTCTTGTTTCGTCAACTATAACTCCGTGACGTCTTAAGTCTGCAGCAACTAGTTTTCCTAGTTTTATTGTGTCTGTTTTTTCCTGTCTTCCATTATATCCTGCTCCCGGATCGCTTCCTCCGTGACCATAGTCAAGACAAACTATTCGAGTTCCTGGTTTTAAAGGTTTTTCTGGTTCAGGTTCTGGCTTTGGTTCTGGCGTTACTTCTGGGTCTGGATCTGGTGTTACTTCTGGCTTGTCAGGTTCTTCTCCTGGAGCCGGAACAACAGGCTTTTCTACAGGTTTTTCTGGCTCTGGCTTGGGTTCAGGCTTGGGCTCAGGCTTTGGCTCTGGCTTGGGTTCAGGCTTGGGCTCAGGTTTAGGCTCTGGCTTGGGCTCTGGCTTAGGCTCTGGTTTTGGTTCTGGTTTTGGTTCTGGCTTAGGCTCTGGTGCCACTGGTAAAGGTAGATTTTCACCTTTTTTAATAGCTGTAAACATTTCATCACTTATAACGGTTTTACCGCCTAAAACATAAGGATTTTTGTTTATCTTTGCTATACAAGCTAATGTATCTGCATTAACTCGCTCTGAGCTTGTTAATAATATAGGAGAGTCATTTTTAGCTGCAAAATATCCTCCTATTAAAGCGTCTGTATATTTAAATCCATTTGCAACTATAACTCCTTTTGCAAGGGAATTTCCTTTTGTATCTTTAAAGTACTCTTCACATATTTTAATTGAAGTTGCTTCTCTGTTGCTTCCTGATATTCTTCCTACATTTTTAACAAGTTTTTTTAATTCATCTTCTCCGGTAGCACTTACTGCATTTTGGCCACCTATTATAGTTGCTTTTCCAATTTTTTGATCCTTTAAGAACTGGGTAACTTCTTCAGGCAGCTTGTTTTTTCCAATCAAAAGAACTGGTATAGCTTTTTTAGCTGATACAGGTCCTATTGCAAGTGCGTCTGGAAGTGAGTTGGACTCAACTAAAAAAACTTCCTTTGGAGAACTGCTTTTATTATTATTATAATAATCTGTTACTATTTTTGTTGCTGTTTCAATTCTATCTTTTCCTTGAATTCTTCTGGTATTGAATCCTTTTGTTTTTAATTCTTCTTCAACATTTTTAAGTACTACGCCTTCTCCGCCTAGTATGATTACATTTTTAGCTTTAAGTCTTTTTAATTCATTTAAAAGTTCTGGATCTAGGTTATCTTTCTTTGTTAAAAGAAGCGGCGCCTTTATTTGTCCTGCTACAAATGTTGCTGTCAGGGCATCAGCCTGTCCGTCGTATCCTGCTAATAATACTGTCCCAGCTCCAGCAGGATAAGCTTCCTGGCTTACCTTTATAGCTGTTTGAACTCTATTACTTCCATTTAATCTTTTTAGTTCATCTTTTAATTTTAAAACTGCCGGACTTTCACCCGCTTTAGCTTTAGTTGGCTCAACTAAATCTATATCTACTTGCATTTGGGTTTCTGCTGTTTCTACTACTGCTGCTTCTTTTGTTGTCGCTTCTTTTGTTTTTGCTTCTTCTGTTGTTGATTTTTCTGTTGTAGCTTCTTCTTGTAAATCTTTTTCTAGGCTTATTTCGTCTACTATATGTGTTTCACCAAGTTCTGCACCTGGAGCGTCTACAGTTAGTTTGCTTGCATCTACTATTCCTGGAACTAGCATTGCTAGTATCAGCATAATAGATAAAAATTTACTAATCTTTCTCATCATCTTCCTCCTCTTATCTTTTAGTTTATGGGTTATGTTCTATGTCTTGTCCTTTTCCTCCTTTCTTCCTGTAAGTAAATATTATACTTTTTTCTTGCAAAATATATAATATATGTAAATTTTCTATGTATATTATTAAGTATAGTATATTTTGAGAATTATTCAATCGATTTCTTCACTTTTTTGTAATTATTTTGTAACAATTTGTTTTATTCATTTTTCGATGGGTAGATAATATAGGTCAAAAGTTAATTTACTTTAAAAGCTCATTACAATTTCAAGTTTAATGTAGATGAATCCCTTTTCATCAGAGCTATATTTAAAGTGGACATAACTTTGACATGCATAGAAAATTTTGTTACACTTATTATGCAAAAAATTTTAGAAAGAAGGCATGTAAATGAAGCGTAAATTATTAATGGTTTTAACTTTAGTACTGGCACTTACTATCACAGCTTGTTCAAATGGAGATGATAAAGGTGCTTTAAACGATGGAGACAAAACCCCGGTAGAAAATACCGACACTCCTGCAGCAGATGAAACTGAAACACCAGAAGCAGAAAAAGAAGATGAAGCTGAAGAAACTCCAGAAGTTGGAGAAGAAGCAGAAACATCAGGAGACTGGCCAGAAGGATTTATAGCTAAGGCTCCAAAATTCGAAGGAAAAATAGAAGTTTCTAAGAAAGAAGGACCAAAAAAGCATTTCATGAAATTTAATGATGTTGCTAAAGAAGACGCTGCAAAGTATATAGAAGAAGTAAAAGCAGCAGGATTTACTGAAGACACTTATGAACACATAGCTGAAAGAACTATGAAATACAAAGGTTTGGACAGCGATGGCAACATGGTAAGAGTTTTTTGGCACTTCAGTGGAGACACAGAAGTTATATTGGCAAAAGAAGCTAATTAGTTAAACTAATTGTCTTTAGCTAACACTTAAATCTAAAACAGCAAAATTTTCAGGGCTAAATTCTATCTAGAATTTAGCCCTTTTTTATTAGTGTTTTCTGTTTTGCCATTTCTAACAAGCGTAATAATGTTATAATAGATCTATAGATTAGTTTAGGAGGTAATTTCTTGAAGTTATTAAAAAGAATAGTTCTTTTCTTGGCTATAATAATTTTCTCCCTTTCTGCTTATAAAGTTGCTTCTTATTTTTTAAGCAGTATGGATAATAAGAAGGCTTATAAGAATATAAGCAAAGAGTATAAGGCCGCAGAATCTATCGAAGAGACCAGTAACTTAGATTTATTAAAGGAAAAAAATGAAAATATAGTAGCTTGGTTAGATGTTCCAAGCACCAATATAAACTACCCGGTTGTCAAGGGATCAGACAATGACTTTTATCTTACTCATGATATGGAAGATAAAAAATCTATCCACGGATCTATCTTTATGGATTACAGAAATCTAGCTAAAGATGACAGAAACCTCGTTATATATGGCCACTATATGAAGGACGGTACTATGTTCAAGGATCTGATAAATTATAAGGAAGAAACTTTTTTTAAAGATAATCCGGATATTTTTGTTGATCTAGGCGGCGAAAAAGAAAGGTATGAAATATTTTCAGTAGTCCTAACTACAGGTGACTCTGGATATATCGATATAGACTTTTCTTCAGAGGAGAGTTTTCTAGATTATATCGACAACATTAAAGCCAAGTCTCTTTTTACTAGAGATATTGATTTTAAAGGTGGCGAGAAGATAGTAACTCTATCTACTTGCAGCTATGAGTTCCATGATGCCCGGACAGTAGTTTTTGGAGTTAAACGTTAAAATATGGTTTGATGGATTTTTCACTCCATCAAACCATATTTGCTTTTGATTCTTTCTAATTTTTTTCCTATAGGTTTTTCTAGAAGTAGTAAGAAGAATATATTAGATATTGCATAGGTAACTGTAAAGGGAAGGGCTGCAATTATGGCTATTTTAAAGTTCTCCAGCGTAAAGAGCCCCTCTATTGAAACCACTACCCATATATCCATAACTATTGAAAATAAAAAACCGGCAAAGATAGAATATACAATTAGAACAAGTTTATTTTTCATCAGATTAAACTTGCCAAGTATACCTGCTATAAATCCCAAGAGCCCCCAGGCTATCATCTGGAAAGGAGTCCAGGGGCCTTGTCCAAAGAACATATTTGAAACAAGGGCTGATATAGCGCCTGTTAAAAAACCTGCTTCAGGCCCAAAGGCTATTCCAGTTATAGCCGTCATAGCCGTCACCGGCTTAAATCCTGGAAGGGGTGCAAATATTATCCGGCTTACAACAGATATCGAAGACATTACAACTATGACCATGATCTCGCGTGTTTTAGGTTTTCTGCTTTCAAACCTTATAAAAAAAGGAAGACAGGCTAAAACTGCTATCATCAATGAAATAATATTATACCTTCTGTCTTTTAAAAGTTTTACTCCAGCCAATATCAGCAAGGGAGTTGCTATAAATATTATTAAAAGAGTAAATACCATTCTCTTCTTATTTATAATTATTTTTTTAGGGTCTTGACCTTGCATAAATCCACCACATCCTTAGTTGTAATAGCATTTTGGAATATACTTCGAGACATTTTATTGGCAGCGGTTGTATAAAAGTTATTTCCATTAAAAAAAGCATAGGGCTCATCTACTGAAACTACTTCTCCATCAAAAAATAAAGCACACCTATCTGAATACTCTGCTGCAAATTCTATGTCATGACTTACTATAAGTATAGTCTTTCCTTCTTTTTTAAGTTCATCTAATATAGCAGCCAGTTCTATCTTTGAATAGGCATCTATTCCTTTTGTAGGTTCATCCAGAAGGATGATGCGGGGTTCTAAGAGAAGTATCTTAGCTAGCCCTAGCTTTTGCTGCTCACCCCCGCTTAAGTCATAAGGGTGCTTTTTAAGAAGCCCTTGAATATTGAGTCTCTCTGTTATTTCTTTTATCTTTTTATCTGCTTGGAGCTTGTCATAATTCATGGCACTGACTATTTCGCCAAATTCCTTTTCGACCTCATCTGTAACAAATGTGGCCTGAGGGTTTTGAGGAAGCATAGCCAGATTGTTATGATAGAGTTCTTTTGATGAGTATTTATTTATATCTTTTCCATTTAATAAAACCTTGCCTCTATGAGGCTTATTTATCCTTGACAAAAGTTTTAAAGCTGTAGTTTTACCAGTTCCATTGCCGCCCAATATAGAGAAGATCTCTTCTTCATATATGGTTATTGAGCTTCCAGTTAATATATCGGCTTGATCTTTTTCATATCTAAACCAAGCATCTTTCATCTCCAGTACAATCTTCTTGCCCTCTAAACTTTTCTCTTGGATTTTTATAGCAGCTCCTTTTTTTTCAGGAAAGTTTTTAAGTAGCCAGTTTCTTCCCTCCCTTATAGTTAAGGGGCAGATATCCTCTGTGTTAAATTCCTTATATATCCTTACCGGAGTAGGAAGTGAGTAAAGGACAGGATGATCATCAAGATACTTGCTTATCTCTCTTGGCCTGTCAAAGGCTATTAATCTACCTTCGTCTAAAACCCCGACCTTATCCGCCTGTGAGAAGACATCTTCTAGACGATGTTCTGCTAATATTATAGTAAGTGAGAGTTCCTTATTTATCTTAGACAGGGTGGAGATAAATTCTGAAGCAGCTATAGGATCTAGCTGGGAAGTGGGTTCATCCAGGATAAGAAGTTTAGGATTCATAACCATTATAGATGCTAGGTTAAGTATTTGTTTTTGACCGCCGGAAAGATCTGAAGTTTTCTTTCTGAACCATTTTTCAATCCCAAAAAAACTAGCCATCTCTGCTACTTTTCTTCTTATAACAGAGGAGGAGATGCCTAGGTTTTCCAGGCCAAAAGCTAGTTCATGCCACACTTCATCTGTTACAATTTGATTGTCTGGATTTTGAAGTACATAGCCTATTTCAGAAGCTGACCTTCTCTCATCTAGCTCTTCTATCCTTCTCCCTTCATAGAGAATCTCTCCAGTTCTTGTTCCGTGAGGAGCCAGTTCTGTCTTTAATTGCTTTAAAAGAGTGCTTTTACCGCACCCTGTACTTCCGCAAAGCACAATAAATTCTCCCTCTTCTATCTTTAGGGAGATATTGTCTAAAACCCGCTTATCACTTTGGGGATAAGAAAAGTTTAAATTTTTGATATCGATAAACGCCATTGAATCGCCTCCTTAAGCTGGATTATCAAAGGTATAGTAAGTAGGCTAAAATATGCCAGATAAAGAGCAAGTCCTCTTATGGAAAAATCTACGGGACTTATATAGGGATAGAAAGTAAAACTTACAAATCCTGCTATATCTCCATAAATGCATATTGCAGAGAGGAGGACTATAGTTGTTAAAAGCAAAGTATCCCGCTTTCTAAATTTGAAAAGTGAATAGGAGGACCTTCCTTTAAGTCCATAACCTCTCGCTTTCATTGAGTCAGCTGTGTCTATTGCATTTTCAAGAGCCCAGGTTATTAAGATAGAAAGGATTCTAACTGAGCTCCTTGCTCTTTTCATCAAACTTCCTGATGTAATATACATTCCCATAGTCTTTTGTGAATCTGCTATGATCCCTGCCTGATTTTTCATTTTAGGTACTGTATTTAGGGTCATTGCTATTAAAAGAGCTATATTGGGAGAAACCATCCCAAATAGGGCTATAAATTTATCGCTTGTCATAACTTCATTGTAGGATGCAAACCAGATTATAACTGTAACTATCATAGTTGCCATAGCCAAACCGTATATAACTGCTTCTAGTGTTATAGGGTTATAATTTACATAAAACAAAGGAGTAACTCCCTTATGATTGAAGATAGGATTGCTTATAGCTATAATCAAAAATACAGGGACGGTGAATAGCATAGTCTTTTTTATATTTTGCCAACCCCTTAGAACACCTAAGTATAAAATAGATACAAAGAGAGATATTCCTAGAAAGATAGGATGCATAAAAAACATAGAAAATAAAATCACACTTAGGAAATAAGTAAATATTACTAGAGGATGATAGCTATCAAATGCTCTCATGACTTCCACTATCCTTTATCATATATCTCGCCCTTGATCGCAAGTATAATTAAAACTTATGCTTTCTCCGCCCTTAAGTTTATGAGCGCTTACGCCGTGACTTGGACGAACTCCGTTAACTTTATAGATCCATCCGCTTAACTCTCCACAGCTGAATTCATAAATATTGTTTATTCCTTTTATATAGGCGCTGCCATACTGACTGTCGCTTCCACCTTGATATTCCATATGAATTCTGTTTTGCCTGGTAGCTTTAAGAAGTATGTCAAATACACTTTCACCTTCTAATAGCTCAACTGAAGTTTTACCCAGGATAACTCCATTTGATGGAACAAATTTTTCACTTTGAAGCTTGGGATCCAATTTGTCATAGTTTTTTAAAATTGCATCTACTCTTATTTCTATAGTTACATATTGCTTCTTGGCAACCGGTTTTGGTTTTTCAACTGGTTTAGGTTTTTCAACTGGTTTAGGCTTTTCAACTGGTTTTTCTGCCGGCTTAGGTTTTTCGCTTGGTTTTGGTTTTTCTGCCGGCTTTGATGTTTGGCTTGGCTTTTTATCAGTTTTATTGCCAGTAGCGATCTCAACTCCTTCGCTCTTTTTATCCTCACTCTTATTTTCTGCTGGTTTTTTATCTGTATGAGATTTTCCCTTATTTTCTTTATTTACATATACTTTTTCTTCATCTTTTGATTTACTAAGATCTTTATCCTTTATCTCATTGTTTTCAGTTTTATCCTTCTTATTTTCTCCATTTTTTTCGTCCTTGCCTATAGTCAAATCTTTATCTTTTTTTGCATCATCTGCTAACTTATCTAACTCTTCTTGGTCCTGGACGTCTGATTTATCTATCTCAACCATCTGTTCTTTATTAAATTCTTCTACAGTCTGTACCTTGCATCCCGTAAATAAAATCATGGTCAAGATCATAAGCAGACTTATTTTAAATATATTTTTCTTAAAGAAAAATTTATCAAATATTTTTTTATTCAAGTTTTTATCTCCTTTACTAATCTTTATATAAGCAAAAGCCAATTTAAATTGGCTTTTGCTTGTTCCTTAACTTATTTTTATCTGTCTTTCTTGCTTTTTTCT